>NZ_JBSHNP010000102.1:0-296 GCF_053604675.1 Lacinutrix salivirga | reverse complement strand
GAGTCTTCGCTTGGTAGTAGGGTTAAACTAAATGCTGTAGTGGTAGGACAGGCACCATTTGTTGTGTATTCTATTATATAGGTCGCACTTGGTGTTCCCATTGTCACTTCGCCTGTGGCCATATCTATTAATGCGCCATCGGTTACTGGTGTGCTGAAATCGAAACTGCCGCCTGGCGTGACTACCGAACCTGCATCTACTGTGCCGCCTACACAACTTGATGTCATGGTGAAGGTGGAATCGTCTTCTACTGTAGAGGTAACTGTTTCTGTGCTTGTTGCCGAGCAAGCTCCCGA
>NZ_JBSHNP010000101.1:0-179838 GCF_053604675.1 Lacinutrix salivirga | reverse complement strand
ATACGTAAATTGTAGTTTCGTCTGGCAAATTGGTTGGTAAATCGAAAGTCGTTACGTTGCCAACATCTTGAGCGTTTAAAATATCGCTTCCTCCAGCAGTTGTGCCAACAGTTAAACTATAACCTGTAGCATTTCCTATCGCATTCCACGTTAAATCTGTTGTAATGGACACGTCTGTTGCTCCATTTAATGGTGACGTTAAAGTTGTACATATTGGCAGAATGACTTCTGTAGTAAAGCTTTCTTCTGTACATGCAGTTGCGTTTCCTGCGGAATTATATGGTATTACAGTCACATAAATTGTTGCCTCGTCTGGCAAATTAGTAGGTAAATTGTAAGTTGTTATATTACCAACATCTTGAGCGTTTAAAATATCACTTCCTCCAACAGTTGTGCCAACAGTTAAACTATATCCTGTGGCGTTTCCTATCGCATTCCATGTTAAATCTGTTGCAATGGACACGTCTGTTGCTCCATTTAATGGTGACGTTAAAGTTGTACATAATGGCGGAATGACCTCTGTAGTAAAGCTTTCTTCTGAACATGCAGCTGCATCGCCAGAAGCGTTATAAGGTGTTATAGTTACAAATATTTGAGTATTATAAGGCAAGTCGGTTATAAAATCATAGGTAAGGACATTTGCAACATCTAAATCGTTAAGAATATCATTGCCTCCAGAACTTGTACCAATTGTTAGTCTGTAACCATCTGCATTGGCAATAGCATCCCAATTTACATTTGTTGTTACTGGAATATCAATAGCAGCATTGACTGGATTATTTATAATAGTACAATTTGGAATATTTAGGCTAGTTTCTGTAGTAAAAGTTTCTTCTAAACAGCCTGTAGCATTTCCTAAACCATTGTAAGGAGTAATTGTAACATAAATTAACGCTCCTTCAGGTAGATCAGATGGAGGATTATACGATGTTGAATTGCCAATATCAACTGCATTAGCAATATCAGTTCCTCCTGCAGAGGTTCCCATTGTAATTAAGTAACCTGTAGCATAAGGACTCGCATTCCATTCTACATTAGTACTTATTGCGACATCAGTATCGCCATCCATTGGTAAGGATAAGTTTGTACACGTAGTAGGACTTTCTGTGGTTCCAGTAGTAAAACTTACTTCTGGACAACTTAAAGTATTTCCACTATAAAAATATGGAGTAACAGTAACATAAATTTGCGTTCCTGGCGGAAAATTAGTTCCTGTGTTGTAACTACTTACATCTCCAACATCAACATTGTTTAGGATATCTGTTCCTCCAGGTGTTGTGCCAATACTTAAAAAATAACCACAAGCACCTAAATTATCATCCCATTCTAAAGTTTCGTTTAAAGCAATATTTGTGCTTCCTGCTACAGGATTTGTTAATGTTGAACAACTCTCTGGAGGAGACGTTATATTTAGAGTGATATCGTTTCTTATTAATAATAGATTTTTTCCATCGGTTCCTGGAGGATCTGCGTTTTCAAAAGGGACTAAATCACTAGTAATTTCTGAGTGATACACTCCTACATCACAACTTGTAACCGAAGGAATGGTATAATTAGGTGCATCTGGTGCTCCAGGAATAGGAACACCATCTTTAAACCACGTGTAATGGTTTTGAGATCCTGCACAAACTGTTGTTAAAGTAACACTATCGCCAGCATTAGCATTAATAGTATCTATTGTATCTACTTTGGCTTGAGGAGCGTAAAAGTAATCATCAATATTTGGGATGCTTGTCCAATTTGGTGGTGGACCAAAGGTATTATCGTAAAGTACATAATCTGCATGCTCGTTTTCAAAATGACCAAATTCAAAATTATTGTTATCAAAAGCTAAATCAAACCTAATAGGACTTATATTATAAAAAGGTGCAATTAAACTGGCATAATCTGGTACTTGACCAGATAATTGATTGTAGCTAACAATCAATGCTCCTCCATTAATACCTCCTTCATTAAGTCTTAAAGTGTAATATTGTTCTAGAATTGATGTGCCAGTAAATAAATTATTATTTAAATAAAGGTAAGTTAATTCTATGTTTTGGGTAATATCTAGTGATTCTATTTGATTAAAAGAAGCATCAAAAGTCCTCAATTCTATATTTTGAGTAAGGTCTAACCCTGTTGTTGTAAATAAGTTGTAACTAATATTTACTGTCCAAACTACTGTGTTTTGAGTTAAGTCTAGGTTAGAAATTTGATTTTCGCTTAAATTTAAATATCTAAGAATTGTGTTTTGTGTTAAATCTATACCTAATAAATCATTATCGTTTGCCCATAATCTTTGTAAAACTGTATTTTGGGTAACATCTAATCCAGTAAGATTATTATCATAAATCCATAGCGTACCTAATAATGTGTTTTGTGTTAAATCCACACTATTTAAATCGTTGTGTGTTAACCAAATGTAATCTAATAAAGGGTTTTGAGTTAAATCAATAACCAATGGTACAGTCTCATTAAATCTAATATCCAAATTTGTGATCTCTGGCACAGCAGCTAGAGATAATGGATTAATAAAATTATGATGCCAAATTGTTAAACTATCAAATGTATTAGTATTTGGTAAAATTAACTCTTCTAGGTAAGTACCAAATAAATCTAAACGCACTAAATTAATATAGTTTGAAACATCTATAACAGGAATATCAATTGAACTTATATATAATTCTTCTAATACATCTGTCTCATCTGGCAAAGTAATAGTTGTATTTACTTGACTTCCTCTAATTAAAATTTCTTGCAAACCATCTAATAAAGAAAAATCTAAAGTTGGATCTGATAAATTTCTAGTTTCAACTATAGTTAATGTATTAGTAACAGGAAAGATTAAATTTGTTAAATCTCTTAAATGATGAATATTTAATTGAATCAAGTTAATATTCTGAGAAAAATCTAATGTAGTAATAGGTGGATAAGGTGCTCCTCCTTGAATTTGACTTTCAATAAAAACAGTTTCTAAAAGTAGATTTTGACTAAAATCCGCATTAGCTAAAGCATCATTATTGTCTGATGTGAAATTAATTAATTGTGTTAGTGCTGTTAAATTAATATCTTGGACTTGATTGTCTCCTAAATCTAAATCGGTAAGATTAAAAAAAGCTTCAATTCCAGTGATATCTGTAATTGTTGTACTGTTTGAGAGATTCAAATTACTAATAACTTGCGCATCTGCATCTAAAATGTTTCCGTTTAAACCATTGGTATCTATGCCTTGGTCTATTAATTCTTGTTCAAAAGCAGCATCAGGAATGGCTGTGGTTTGTGCTAAACTTATTGAAAAAATGAAAAACGCTAAAATAGAAGAGTAAAGTAACTTCATTTATATTATTAATTATAAAAATTCAATTATACAAAGTACGAGAAAACTTATTAAACTAGATCTTAAAACCGAATGATTTTTTATTTTTTTATACACACCATAAAGTTAAAACTACTATTTATCAAATAGTTAAAAACACTTAACTGTTAAATTTACTTTAGCTTTAAAATCCTGAAGCCATTTCTTTTTTTAAAGTCTTTTTCTTACTTATTTTTGTAAAAAAATAGCGTATGTCCACACTTAAAATTTTTAGAATTGTAGCTTTTTTAGAAGGCGTATCGTATATATTACTAATGGGAGCATCTATTTATAAACGCACAAATGGCGACGACTCTTTTGTGAAGCTATTAGGCATGCCTCATGGTTTGCTGTTTGTGGCTTATGTTGCATTGGCAATTTTTTTGCAATCTACTTATAAATGGAATGGTAAAACACTCGCCATAATTTTAGCTGGTTCATTAATTCCGTTTGGGACTTTTTATGTTGATTATAAGTATCTTAAGCCTTTAGCTTAGTCTTTATTTGTAAGTTGTTTATTTCGTGTTAACAAAAAAGAACACTTAGTGGTAATTGCGTATTAAATTATTGTAATATAGCGCAATAAAACCCTCTTTATGTATAAGTTTACATTTATTTTGCTATTAATTGCAAGCCTATTTTTTTTTAATTGCGAACAGAAATCAACTAATAATCCATCTATTAAAGCAGAAGTTTTAAATGAAAACACATTACGTTTAGATAATGAGTTTTTAATTAAAGGCACAATATTTAATGCTGAAGCTGAAACTATTTTTCTTTTAAAAAATAATAATGATTCTATTATTAAAATAGATTCTACAATTGTAAAACATAATACATTTACATTTAAAGGACTTGCTGAAACACCTTCGATTTATACAATAACCTCTAATTTAGAGCATACAGGTTTTAATTTTTTAGTGGATAATTCTGAAATTAATCTTTTCTTAAATAGCAAAGCAGAACAATCCACAACCTACTCTACTTCTACTATACAAACAGACTATAGAGTTTATACTGAAAAAATGAGTGATTTTAAATCACAAGGTATGCAGTTGTATTATGGTTTGAAAGGTGATTTTTCGCCAAAGAAAATTTTTCAGTTAAAACAAGATAGATCTGCTCTCTTTAAAGCGCAAAGTGATTATGTTTCAGAGTTTATATTATCTCATCCAAACTCTTACTTTTCTGTATTATTAATAGACGAGCAGTTTAATACCTTAACGCCTAATACGCTAAGAAAGTTATTTGATAATTTGTCTGCTGAAATTAAGGAATTAGCCTATGTAAAATCATTAGATTCTGCACTAATAGAAAAAGAATCTATTGCAAAATTATCAATTCCTTTAAATACAAATCCTCCAAAAAATACTGTAACTACATCTGGTGAATACAGACCAAAAGCCTATACCATAAGTGGTAAAAATCAATTTGGAGAGACTATTTCTCTAGCTTCAATACCAAAAGGTAAAGTTGTTTTAGTCGATTTTTGGGCCAGTTGGTGTGGACCTTGTAGAGCAACCAATCCTAATCTTGTGCAATTGCACAGAAAATACGAAAAACAAGGTTTAGTAATTTTAAGTGTTTCTGAAGATAAAGGAGAAGCCGAATGGATTAATGCTATAAATGCCGATAATTTAACTTGGGATTACCATATTATTGATAAAAACAAAACGATTGCATTTAGGTATGGTGTTGAGTCTATTCCTTTTAAACTGCTTATTGATAAACAAGGTCGAATTGCTAGTGAAAAAATTTCTGGCAGTAAATTAGAAACTAGAATTAAACAGCTGTTGGCAGAATAATTAGTTTTAAAGTCTATCCTTAACGTATTCTACTTTTGTTTTGCCATGCGGTTTTGGCTTATTATTAGCACCAAGATTAACCATTATAATATTATCTACAGTAAGTATAGTCTCTCTGGTCATTTTATTACGTGCTTCGCATTTAAGGGTTAGTGAGGATTTACCAAACTTAACCACTTCCATACCTAACTCCACAATATCACCTTGTTTAGCAGAGCTCATAAAATTAATTTCTGATATGTATTTGGTAACAATTTTTTTGTTTTCGAGTTGTATTAGAGTATATAATGCAGCTTCTTCGTCTATCCAAGCTAGTAATCGGCCACCAAATAGCGTTCCATTAGGATTTAAATCTTCGGGTTTAACCCATTTTCTGGTATGAAATCTCATAGTTATATATTATTTAAAGTTAAAGGTAGTGAATTGTAATTGTTCATAACACAGTTAAAAAGTATATTATTTGATACTTCTATTGGCTTTATTTATTGATATTTTTATTAAAATTAAAAATTATGATTACAAGAGACGAGGCATTATTAGCTATTAGACCTCAGATAGCTACTTTACAAATTAATGAGTCTATGAGTGCAGATGAGCGTTTTCAAAATATAACTCTAAGACCACTAATTAAATTGCAAAACGATTTGCTAATTGCTGTTTTTAAAAATTATATTACTAAGCATAAAAACGTATTTTACGAGCTCACTTTAGAGCGTAGATTACATTATATTGAAAATGCTTTACATAAAGACATTAAATTTAGAAATGCTTTAAAAGGAATGATTATTGGGCAATTTACAGTCGAAGAATATGCGATTTACATTAAAAATTCTTCAGCTTTAAATAAAAGAATTATGAATATTATTAAGCAACGATTACAAAGTAATATTCAGCTTTTTGAAAAATCGGACATACTGCAAGCAGTATAAATTTCTAATGACAACAAAACAACAGCTCTTACAAATTTGTAATCAACAGGTACAAAAACGTATCACAGATTATAAAAACGAAATTGAATTAATTAACGAGGCTTTAGAGAATAATGATAAAGGATCTTCTGAAGGTGATGACTCTGGTAATGGCAAACTGTTAACCGATTTAGAAAAAAATATTGGCTATTTAAACGATGCCAGAAAAACTGAGGAGTATTTAAAGCTTGTAAAAACTAACCTTTTAAATACTAACGCTGCTTTAGGGAGCTTAGTAAAAACGGATAGTCTTCATTTTTTCATTGCCATTAGTATTGGTAAAATTGAAATTGAAGATGAAAGTTACTATATTATATCTTTACAATCTCCCATTGGACAATTATTAAAACAGAAAACTGCTGGCGAAATGTTTGAATTTAATGGAACAAAATACACCATTACAGAAGTGCTTTAGTCCTTAAGTAATGATTCGCCATTTAAGTTTGTAGTAAGCACATCGCTCATATAATCAAAAAAGGGTCTTATAGTTTTAAAACTATCACTAACGGTTTTGGCAAAATTGACATCGCAAACCTCTTTATCTGTAAATGTTTTAGTAAAAATAAATTGCTTTTTACGTATTAAATCTATTGCAGAATGCTCTTTATCAAAATTTCTTGGTGCTGTTTTAAGCTCATCTCCTATTAAATTTCCCCAAACAGATTTTAACTGTGTATTGCTTATGATTTCTCGTATTTCTTGGTCGTCCATTTCAAATTCTTTACGAATTCGCAATAAATCGTCTTTATTAGGATCCCAAAACCCTACGCCTAAAAAACTATTTCCTGGTTGAATTTGAACGTAGTAACCACCTCTTAATCGTGGTTTTGTTCTCTGAAATCCTGCGCCAAAATTATTTTTATAAGGCAACTTATTTTTAGAAAAGCGTACATCTCTGTAAATCCTAAACACCTTCATTTTCTCAAACTCATCGTGTGTTTGCATAGTGTTATAAATAGCATTAAATAGTGATTTAACCTCTTTTAAAGCGCTATCATACTCTGATTTATGGTCTGCAAACCACTCTCTATTATTATTTTTCTCAAGTTTTTTAAGAAAGTCTAAGGCTATTTTAATATTCATGTTCTAAAGTTTGCTTTTAAAACTAAAAAAAAGTCTCGAAATAAATCGAGACTTTGAATGTTATTTATTTAACTGTTTAATCTACAGCATCTTCTACATCATCTGCTGCATCCTCAACATCGTCTGCCACATCTTCTACAGCATCTTCAACTTTTTCTCCTGTTGATTTTTCATCTCTACATCCTGTTAATACTATTGATAGCGAAAATAACAAGATAAATGTGTAAGCTAATTTTTTCATTTTATTTTAGTTTTAGTGGTTATTATTAGTTGTTTGTTTCTTCTTTTACTTCTTCAATTTCATCTTCAACATCTTCAATTGCATCTTTAACATCGTCTGAGGCATTTTCTAAATCCTCTCCTACTTCGTCAATAGCTTCTTCAATCTTTTCTTCTGGTGTTTTTTTCTCTTCTCTACAGCTAGTAAATACTACTGCCATAGAAAATAACAACATACTAATATATACTAATTTTTTCATTTGTTTATTTTTTTTGATTGTTATTTAAAAATAAATAACTAATCAGCCAACTATATTTTTGCTTCTTTAATAGATTAAAACTGATTAGTATTTACATAATAATTATTTATGCTTTTACTACGTTTTTAATTAGTGTAATTAAAAATAACACAATAAAAACAAAAAACAAAATTTTTGCAATTCCTGCGAATGCTCCTGCCAAACCACCAAAGCCAAAGACTCCAGCTATAAATGCAAGTATAATAAATGCAACTGTCCATCGTAACATAATTTTATTGTTTTAATGTTAATAATTAAACTAAAAGTGCTTTACTTTTAATTGTCTGAGAATGACTTTTCCATATTTTTAGGTGCATCAAAAGATAGTTTATTATCAAACTGCAACGTTCTAATAGGAAATGGTATGTTAATATTCTCTTTATCGTAGGCTTTCTTAATTTCTATAATCGCTTTACTTTTGGCTCTTAATTTTTCTAGTGCATTTTCTGCATCAATCCAGAATCTACATAAATAATTAATTGAGCTTCCACCATATTCTGTAAAGTAAAATTCTACATCTTCTGGTTTTTCAATTTGATCAAAAGTATTACAAATGGTTTCTTTAGTTAATTGTTCAACTTTTTCTAAATCCGATTCGTAGCCTACTCCACACTCTAAAAACACTCTCATTTTTGTTGTTAATGTGTAATTTTTTAGTGGATTTTCTAAAATCAACTTATTTGGTATTACTACCATATTATTATCGGCTTCTTTTAAGGTAAAATCTTTTAAATTTATATCTATAACTTCTCCAGAAAACCCATTGGTTTCTACCCAGTGCCCTATTTGTATTTTCTTTCTAAACGATAATACTATACCAGCAAAAGTGTTGGATAAGGTACCTTGTAATGCTAATCCAATAGCCAAACCAGCAACACCAGCACCAGCTAGTAAGGATGTTAATGTTTTACCTAAATTTAATATTCCTAAGGCTAAAAACAAACCTGCTAACACTACTATTACTGCAGAGAGTCGACCAATCATATTGGTAATTGAGTTTTGATCAACCTTTTTTGCAACTAATCTAGACACAAATTTATTAACATATTTTGCAATAAAATATGCAGCTACTAGTACTAGAATAGCTAGTAAAAGATTAGGGATATTTGTTATTATGGCATTTAGCCAGCTTTCTAATTTATCAATTAATAAATTATAGGCTTCTGATAATTGTGATTTCATGTGTTTTGGTTTTTTAAAGTTTCTAATTGGTTTAAATTGTTATCTTTAAACGTTATGAAACCGCTTCTTTTTTAAATTGGTCTGTAGTTTTCTTAGACCATGCACTAAGCATCCAACTTGTTTTTTCTAATTCTCTAATGTAAGCTCCAATTAAATCTATTGTACCTTCATCTTCAGCATCTGTAGCTTTATTAATAACTTGTGACATTTGAGTTAAAATGGTTTTATGGTCGTTTAATAACTCTTCAATCATTTCTTGGTCTGTAATCATTGCTGAAGTTTCTGATAAAGAAGATATTTTTAAATAATCTACCATTTTGCTTACAGGATGATGCTTTAATGTTAAAATTCGCTCTGCAATTTCATCTATTTTTACTTTAGAATCATTGTACATTTCTTCGAATTTTTCGTGTAAATCAAAAAAATTTTTCCCAACTACATTCCAATGGAAGCTTCTTAATTTTTGGTAATAAACGTGAAAATCTGCTAATAATGTGTTTAACTCCATTACTACAGGTAATAATTTTTCATCTTGCATATTCAAATAACTCATAACTAAATTTTTATATTGGTTTAAATTCAATATAAACGTAAGAGTGGATTTGTCAAGTGATTTAACAGGCTTTAACGGAGTTAAGTTTTTATTAACATAAATTATGTTAAGCAGATTTAGTGTCTGTTAATATTTTTAACAAAATTATTCGAACTCAATAGTGTTTAAAATTAAGCCAGATGCAGGAGCAATGTATTGCATATTATAAGGATAGTCTGGTTGTAAACTGGCACTGATATCTTGTAGAGTACGTTTGCCTTGTCCTAATTCTATTAATGTTCCCATCATTAGTCTAATTTGGTTACGCATAAATCCTTTACCTCTTACACGTAACATATAACTTTTTTCAGGAAAAAAATTTGCAGTATAAATTGTATTTTCTATAAGCTCGCAATGTAATATTTCTCTATTATAAATCCCTTTATCTGTTGGTTTATAACAATAGGCTTTTAAGTAATGCTGACCTTCAAACAACTTTGCGCCTTGTTGCATAAGCTCAATATCTAAGTCCCCTAAAATAGTTGTTAAGATTGGTGCACAAAACGGATGGAATTTACCTCCAAAAGCAAATACATAAAGATATTCTTTAATCTTAGAATGTTGTATAATATTAAATTTTGCATCAACTTCTCGGATTGCTTTGGCTCTAATATCTTGAGGTAAATTTTGATTAAAGAGTTCTAAAAAGGCATCGAAATCTTCAATTGGTTCTTCTAAAAACAGCTCGAAAGCAGCATTTTCTGCACTTACCATTGCATCTGTGCGGCCGGAAGTTAAGGTCTTAAAATTCTTTTTTTCTAAAATGAAATTTAAAGTCCTATCTACCATTAAGTGTAAGGTTTTAAGGTTTGGTTGCTTTTGCCAACCATGAAATCTATATCCTAAATATTGAATGGTTATAACGTAGAAAAACTGTTTATTCATAATAAGTATAATGAAGCTCGAAAATACAGCATTCATTATCATTCACAAAAATTTTATACCTTGAAGCCTAATTAACTAACAAAAACCATAAATTATGACACAAAATTTAACCACCAAACCACCAATTTGGTTTTGGATTGTAAGTATTCTTGCTCTACTTTGGAATGTAATGGGCGTTATCTCTTATTTAGGTCAAGCGTATATGAGTGATGAAGTCATTGCTCAACTCTCTGAAACAGACCAACAAATGTATGCCAATTTACCTGCTTGGTACACTGCTGCATTTGCAATTGCAGTTTTTGCAGGCGCTTTAGGTTGCCTAGCTTTATTATTAAGAAAAAAATGGTCTTATTTTTTATTGTTATTATCTTTAATTGCTGCCATTATACAAATGAGCTATTTGGCCTTTGTATTAAAAATGGCAAATGTAATGACACCTTTTATAATTATTGTATGTATTGCTTTAGTCTGGCTAGCAAAACACGCCACTAAAAAAGGTTGGATTTCTTAAAATGAAGTGTTTATAATATTAAAAAAGCATCAGATTTATTTCTGATGCTTTTTCTTTACATTCTTTTACAATTTAATATGTTAAACTTCCATTATCCATTTGATCCAAAACTAAAACACCACATCTTAATAGCTATTGGTATTGCTATCTGGATTTTTATGTTTTTATATTTTACAGAACCTTTGGATGTCGACGAGCTAAATAACCAAGAAAAGCTAATGTATTTGCCCTTTTATGGCTTAATTGGAAGTTTATCTTACCTTATGTTTATTCCGCTTCAACAATTTTTATATCATAAAAGTAATGGACAATGGTTATTAAAACATGAATTAATTTTTCTACTTTGTTTATCAGTCATATCGATAATTTTAGCCAGATGTTACTACTTATATGTTGTTGTAGCTGGTCAACCCAACCCTTATGATTTAAAATATATGCTAACCTCGCTTTTGTTGCCTGCATTAGCCATTATATTACCAATTATAATTATAGGTCGTTTTGCTTTTGGAAAATACTATGAGAAGAAACTTGAAGATCAAAAAATTGAAATCTCTGGAGAAGGTAATTTTGAAAACTTGAAGCTTCATCTCAACGATTTGATTTGCATCCAATCCTCAGATAATTATATCGAAGTTTTTTATCTCTCTGGATCGGTTTTAAAGAAAAGTTTAATACGAAATAAATTATCTGTAATTGAAGACACGTTTCCAGAATTATTAAGAACACATCGTTCTAATATTATCAATCCTTATCATTTTCAATCTTGGAAAACCGAAAAAGGGAAACATTTATTAACACTATCACATACTATAGAAGCACCTATTTCTAAAACTTATCTAGAAGAAGTAAAAAGGGTTTTAAATTTCGCCACAGAATAGCATCATTTCACCCCAAACACCTATTACAATTGAGTTTTACTTGATTTCAAAATTATCTTTGCTTCAGAAAGTTTAATCAATTAAAACCTAGTCATTATGAAAAATTTAGTATCAATTTTAGTGCTTTTTGTATTCTCAATCAATCTTTCATTTTCACAAACTGAAACTTGCGATTGTAAAACCGATTTAGATTTTGTAGTAGAAAAAATGAGAAAAATGCCTTCTTACAAAAAGCAGATTAAAGGAGACAAAGCAACTCAATTTGAAAACACTTATAAAATGCTTTCTAATAAAATGAAGCAACCAATTGGTGTTGAAGCGTGTTACAAATTACTACTTCAACAAATGGATTTAGTAAATGATAATCACTTTAATTTATACATTACTGATAAATACCAAGATGATATATCAAAAGTAAAACAACATCCAAAATCTAATAAAAACATTATCGAACTTAAAGAAGAGTTATTAAAGAAAGACGAAAACGAATTAGAAGGGACTTATAACTATGGAGAGGATTTATTAATAGGTATCTATTTTGATAAAAATAATAAAGACTTAACAGGAGTTGTTTTAGAGAGTAAATTAGCACATTGGCAAGTTGGAGATATTAGTTTTCAAGCCTATCCAGTAAGAACTAATAAATACAATGTATATCAATACAGATTAAAAACTAAAGCGCCAAGATTGGTAAAAAGTATAAGTTTTGAAAACGGAAGATTACTAAGCTACAAAAAGGTTAACAATACTTTTAATTTTGAATTGCCATCAAAAGATCAAGCTGAACTGGAATTTAAACAACTAAACGACAATACTCAATACTTATATTTTGGAAATTTTAGTAACAGCAAAAAAAGGGAACATAGAGCATTTTTTGAAGATACAAAAAACAGACTAACAGCTCAAAATATTATTATAGATTTAAGAAGTAATACTGGCGGAAACAAGAAGTTTTCTGACCCTTTTTTAAAACTATTAAAAAACAAAAATGTATACATCATTACAAATGCCTTTACAGTAAGTAATGGCGAACAATTTACTACAAAACTAAAAAAACTTAAAAATGCAAAACATTTAGGTCAAGCTACTTTTGGTATTATTTCTTATGGTTTAAATTATGGTACCAGTTACACTACTCCATCTGGTTACTTTTCAGTTTTACCAACAGATATGAATTTTCATGAGTTTTTTGAATTTGAAAGTAAAGGTGTTGCGCCAGAATTTCCATTAGATTTTAATAGTGATTGGATTGAGCAAACTTTAGAAATTATAAAAGCAGATACTAAATAACACATATAAAAGTTTTACGTGGTTCTAATGCAAGATTAAACTTTCTATTTAAACATTAGAATAAAGCTGTTGCTAATTTTAGTAGCAGCTTTTACTTTTCTCTTTGCTTTAAAACATTAACCACATCGTTAAGTTTAAAACCTTTAGCCTGTAATAACATTAAATAATGGAACAGTAAATCCGCACTTTCGTTTAAAAACAAATCGTCGTTGTTGTCTTTTGCTTCAATAACCACTTCTACTGCTTCCTCTCCTACTTTTTGAGCCACTTTGTTGATACCTTCAGCAAATAAAGAAGCAACATAAGATTTTTTAGAATCTCCTTCTTTAACACGCGATTCTATCGTGTTTTCTAATTTTGAAATAAAACCAAAAGATTCTACATTTTCTTCATTCCAACACGTATCACTTCCTTTATGGCAAGTTGTACCTTTAGGATTAACTTGAATCAGTAACGTGTCGTTATCGCAATCTAATTTTAGATCCACTAAGTTTAAAACGTTACCACTGTCTTCACCTTTAGTCCATAAACGATTTTTTGTTCTGCTAAAAAAAGTAACCAGTTTCGTGTCTTGTGTTTTTACAAACGCTTCTTTATTCATGTAACCCAACATCAACACATTTTTTGTTGTTGCATCTTGTATGATTGCTGGTACTAATCCATCGTTGTTTTTATTGAAATCTATGTTCATAAAAATTCTTTTTTCATTCCCACAAAAGTGGAAATCTGTTTATTATTATAAAATGCTGAAACAAGTTCTGCATGACGACTTATAGTCAATCCTTTGTATGGTCGAGCGCAGTCGAGACCTCTATTTATTTAATAACCTCTCGACTGCGCTCGAGGTAACTTTAATTTTGTGTGATGCTGAAACAAGTTTAGCATAACCTTGTTTTTTCTCATCAGTTCGAGTGAAATTGCTTTTTAGCAATTTTGTATCGAAAACTTCATTTGACTTCTTGATACAATTTTTCGTACCTCAAAATCACTCGAAGTGACAATGTATTTATAATCTTACTGCTATATTACTATCTCTTAATGCTTCTTTTAAGTCTTTAATTTCTATTTCTCCAAAATGAAATACGCTTGCAGCCAAAGCAGCATCCGCTTTTCCGACTTTAAAAGTATCCACAAAATGTTGCACGTTTCCTGCGCCTCCTGAAGCTACTATAGGAATATTTAATGTGCCAGACAATTTAGATAAAGCCTCATTTGCAAAACCAGCTTTAGTACCATCGTTATTCATGGATGTGAATAATATCTCGCCTGCTCCTCTGCTTTCAACCTCTTTAGCCCAATCGAATAAATTTAACTCGGTTGGAATACTTCCTCCAGCTAAATGCACTATCCATTCATTATTAATGTGCTTAGCATCTATTGCAACAACCACACATTGGCTACCAAATTTGTTAGCTAATTCGTTTACCAATTCTGGACGTTTTACAGCAGAAGAGTTTATAGACACTTTATCTGCTCCAGATTTTAAAAGTACATCTACATCTTCAACAGATGATATTCCTCCACCAACAGTAAACGGAATATTAACCTGTTCTGCAACTTTTAAAACCATATCAATCATGGTCTTTCTGCCTTCTAAAGTTGCCGAAATATCTAGAAAAACAAGCTCGTCTGCTCCTTTTACAGCATATTGCTTGGCTAATTCTACAGGATCTCCTGCATCACGAAGGTTTACAAAATTGACACCTTTAACGGTTCTTCCGTTTTTAATGTCTAAACAAGGTATAATTCGTTTTGTAAGCATATTTTAGCTTTTGACTTTTAGCTTTTGGCGATTAGCTAACTGCTAAAACCCAATAGCTAAAGGCTATTTAAATAAATCGTTCTAATTCTTTTAAAGTGATTCTGTTTTCGTAAATCGCTTTACCAATAATTACGCCTTCACAATTTATTTCTGAAAGCTTTTCTATATCTTCAATAGTCGTTACTCCACCTGAAGCAATAAGTTTTATGGACTGACCAGAACTACCATTAGTACATTCTTCAATGATATTTTTATACAAGTCTATTGATGGACCTTCTAACATTCCATCTTTTGAAATATCTGTACACACCACATATTGAATGCCTTGTTTTTGGTAGTCTTTGATAAACGGAATTACCTCTAAACTACTTTCTTCTAACCAACCACTAATGGCTATTTTTTCGTTTTTACAGTCTGCTCCTAAAATGATTTTTTGAGAGCCATATTTACTAATCCAACGCTCAAAAGTATCTCTGTTTTTAACAGCAATACTTCCTCCAGTGATCTGTCTAGCTCCAGAATTAAATGCTGTTATAATATCGTCATCAGACTTTAAACCACCTCCAAAATCGATTTTTAAATTGGTTTTAGAAGCCACTAGCTCTAACACACGATAATTTACAACATGAGCTGCTTTTGCACCATCTAAATCGACCATATGCAAATACTCGATTCCTGCGCCTTCAAACTGTTTTGCTACCTCTAAAGGATTCTCATTGTAAATTTTGGTGGTATTGTAATCGCCTTTTGTTAAGCGTACACATTTTCCGTCTATGATATCTATTGCTGGTATTATTCTCATATTCATTTCCCACGGAAGTGGGAATCTATTTTTAAATTAATAATTTAGCTTTTGGCTATTAGCAAATGACTAACAGTAAACAGCTAAAAGCTATTTTAACTCTATAAAATTCTTTAATAGTTGTTCTCCTACTACACTACTCTTTTCTGGATGAAATTGTACACCATAAAAATTATCTTTTTTTAAAGCCGAAGCAAAATCTAAGCTATAAGTAGTTGTTGCAATACTTTCTTTACAATTTTCGGCATAAAAACTATGTACAGAATACATAAATGTTTCATTTTTAATGTCTTTAAATAACTCTGATTTTAAATCTGTTATCGTGTTCCATCCCATTTGTGGCACTTTAACTGTATTGTTAAAACGTTTTACTGTTGTATTAAAAACACCTAAACCTTTAGTTTTACCTTCTTCTGAAGATTTACACATCAATTGCATCCCTAAACAAATCCCTAAAACTGGTTGTTTTAAAGTTGGAATTAAAGTATCTAAACCACTTTCTTTTAGCTTTTGCATTGCAGAGCTAGCTTCTCCAACTCCTGGAAAAATCACTTTATCTTCAGATTTTATTTCTTCTGGATTATTGGATAGTATAGCATCAAAACCTAAACGCTTAAAAGCAAACTGTATGCTTTTAATGTTTCCTGCTCCATAATCTATAATTACTAATTTCATTTTTATATTTTTTTGTCATTCAGAGCGAAGCGAAGAATCTCTTGTTTAAATAAATCAAGATTCTTCAGTCGTTCCTCCTTCTGAATGACATTATAACATTCCTTTTGTACTTGGTAAAAACATGTTATTAGCATCACGTTTTACAGCCATTTTCATTGCTTTTGCAAATGCTTTAAAAATGCCTTCTATTTTGTGGTGTTCGTTAGTTCCTTCGGCTTTTATATTTAAATTACATTTTGCGCCATCTGTAAATGATTTAAAGAGGTGGAAAAACATTTCGGTTGGCATATCGCCTATTTTTTCGCGTTTAAAATCGGCTTCCCATTCTAACCAGTTTCTACCTCCAAAGTCAACAGCTACTTGTGCTAAGCAGTCGTCCATTGGTAAACAAAAACCGTAACGCTCGATACCTAATTTATTACCTAAAGCTTTATTAAATAATTCGCCTAAAGCAATCATGGTATCTTCAATCGTGTGGTGCTCATCAACTTCTAAATCGCCATCAACTTTAATAGTTAAATCCATTGCACCATGACGACCAATTTGGTCTAACATATGGTCGAAAAACTTTAATCCTGTATCAATATCATTTTTACCAGAACCATCTAAATTTAACTTAATGTAAATTTTGGTTTCGTTGGTATTACGTGTAATTTCTTCTACACGATCATTGAGTTTTAAAAACTCGTAAATGGCTTTCCAATCTGTACTTGTTAAGGCGATACAATCTAAAATGGCTTGTTTTGAGCTTTCTATTTCATCTGCTCCTAATTCTGGATCTTCAGACAAAAAGATACCTTTTGCTCCAAGGTTTTTAGCTAATTCCATGTCTGTAATTCGGTCACCTAAAACAAAACTGTTTTCTAAATCGTATTTAGCTTTATTAAAATATTTAGTAAGCAAACCTGTTCTTGGCTTGCGTGTTTCGGCATTTTCATGCGGAAATGTTTTGTCTATACATACTTCAGAAAAAACAACACCTTCTTTTTCGAATGCTGAAATCACTTTGTTTTGAGCTGGCCAAAAGGTGTCTTCAGGAAAAGCATCTGTTCCTAAACCATCTTGATTGGTTACCATAACAAGCTCAAAGTCTAACTCTGAAGCTATTTTAGCCATGTATTGAAATACTTTTGGGTAAAACTCTAACTTCTCTAAACTATCTAGTTGATAATCTACAGGTGGTTCTAAGACTAATGTTCCGTCTCTGTCTATAAAAAGTACTTTTTGCTTACTCATAATTATATTTTTTTAGACCTCACAGGTTTTAAAAACCTGTGAGGTCTTTCAATGCTTTAATTAATTTTTTGTTTTCTTGAGAAGTACCTACAGTTAAGCGTAAGCAATTCTCACATAACGGTTGATTGGTTCTGTTTCTAACAACAATCCCTTTTTCTAATAATTGATTATAACGTTGGTTGGCATCATCTACTTCAACTAATACAAAATTAGCATCTGATGGATAAATAGTTGATACAAAACCTATTGTTTTTAATGCTGAAATTAATTGCTTTCTTTCAGTAATAATCGTTTTTATTTCTTCTGAAACTTTCGTTTGATTTTTTAATCGCTTAATTGCTTTTTGCTGTGTTAACTCATTAACATTATATGGTGGCTTTATTTTGTTTAAAACTGCAATAATTTCTGCGGAAGCATAACAAACACCTAACCTAATTCCTGCCATACCATAAGCTTTAGACAGTGTTTGTGTTACAATTACATTAGGAAACTCTTGTAGTCTATTAATCCAACTTTGTTGATTTGAAAAATCAATATAAGCTTCGTCAATCACTACAATACCCTGAAAATCATTTATTAACTTTTCAATAATTGAAGCCTCAAAACTATTGGCTGTTGGGTTATTTGGTGAGCATAAAAACAATAATTTGGTATGTGTGTGTGCTGCTCTTGAAACTTCATCAAAATCAGGTTGAAAGTCTTTAGTTAATTCAATTTTAATAACCTCTATTGCATTGGTATTGGCTAACACTTCATACATACCATAAGTTGGCGGAAGTGTAATAATTTTATCTCGATTAGGCTCACAAAAGGCTCTGAATATTAAATCTAATACTTCGTCACTTCCGTTTCCTAATAACATATTTTGAGTTGGAACGTTTTTTATTTTAGATAACAATGCTTTTACGTCTTGCTGTTGAGGATCTGGATAACGGTTTACTCCATTCTCAAAAGGATTCTCGTTAGCATCCAAAAATACCATATCTTGTGAGGTTGCATCTTTATATTCGTCTCTTGCGGAAGAATACGGTTTTAGCGTTTTGATATTAGCTCTAACTAGGTTATTTATGTTAAAATTTTGTTTCATTTTTGTTGTCTGGTCGAGCGCAGTCGAGACCTATTTAATTTTTATTGCTTTTGAAAAACCTCTCGAGAACTGCGTTCGGTACTTTCAATCAAAATATATTTTGATTTCAATAATGCTCGAGGTGACTTTTTATTTTAAATCTTTAAGTCGGATTGAAACTGCATTTTTATGTGCTTGTAAGCCTTCGGCTTCAGCCATTAACTCTATTGTTTTACCAATATTTTGAATACCTTCTTTAGTGATTTTTTGAAATGTAATCGCTTTTGTAAAACTGTCTAAATTTACTCCAGAATATGCTTTACTAAATCCGTTTGTTGGTAAGGTATGGTTGGTTCCAGAAGCATAATCTCCAGCACTTTCTGGTGTGTAATTACCTATAAATACTGATCCAGCATTAATGATGTTATTCGCAAAAAACTCATTATCATTAGTACATAATATTAAGTGTTCTGGAGCATAATCATTAATTATATCTAGCGCAACATTTGCGTTTTCCATAATAATAGCTTTAGAATTTTTCAAGGCTTGTTTAGCTATATCTTTTCTTGGTAACGCTTCAATTTGTTTTTCAATTTCTTTTTGCACCTCTTCGACTATATCTATAGAATCTGAAACCAAAATAACTTGGCTATCTACACCATGCTCAGCTTGGCTTAACAAATCTGAAGCCACGTAACTTGGATTAGCACTACTATCTGCTGCAACTAACAACTCGCTTGGTCCTGCAGGCATATCAATAGCAACACCATATTTTGTTGCTAGTTGCTTTGCAACAGTAACAAATTGGTTTCCAGGTCCAAAAATTTTATAAACTTGCGGAATACTTTCAGTCCCAAACGTTAGTCCAGCAATAGCTTGAATACCACCAACTTTAATAATTTTAGTCACACCACATAATTGTGCTGTGTATAAAATCTCATTAGCTATTTTGCCTTTTGTATTTGGAGGTGAACATAATACAATCTCTTTACAGCCTGCAATTTGAGCTGGAACAGCCAACATTAAAACAGTTGAAAATAAAGGCGCTGTTCCTGCAGGAATATAAATTCCAACTTTTTGAATCGCTCGTTTTTCTTGCCAACAGGTAACACCTTTTGTAGTTTGTACACTAATTTTATCTGTTTTTTGTGCTTTATGAAAGGCTTCGATGTTACTTTTAGCTTGTTGAATGGCTTGTTTTAAATCTTCTGAAACTAATAGTGAAGCATTTTTTATTTCGTCATCAGTAGCTATATTAGATCTTAATTCACAACCATCAAATTGTTTAGTATATTTTGCAATTGCGATATCACCATTTTGAGAGATATCTTCAAAAACTTGATTAACGATTTTTTCAACATCAGCAACGGTTTGTGTTGGTCTTTTTAAGATTGTTTTCCAATCGTTTTTATTCGGATTAAGTATCGTCTTCATTATATCACCATTTTTTCGATTGGACATACTAAAATACCTTGTGCTCCATTCAGTTTTAATTCGTCAATGACTTCCCAAAATTGGTTTTTATCAATTACCGAGTGTACAGAACCCCAACCTGCTTCAGCTAATGGCAAAACCGTTGGGCTTTTCATTCCTGGTAAAATGCTAATAATCTTTTCCAACTTATCATTTGGAGCATTTAACAAAACATATTTTGAATTTTGACCTTTTAATACTGCTTGAATTCTGAATTGAATTTTATCTAGTAACTTTTGATTTTCATCAGATATTTTAGGAGAAACTGCTAATACAGCTTCGGACTTTAAAATGACTTCAACTTCTTTTAAACCATTTTTAAATAAGGTACTTCCACTAGAGACAATATCAACTATAGCATCTGCTAAACCTATATTTGGCGCTATTTCAACTGAACCATTAATGATATGTAAATTTGCCGAAATTCCGTTCTCGTTTAAAAACTGATTGACTGTATTTGGGTACGATGTTGCTATGCGTTTTCCTTCTAAATCTTTAACCGATTTGTATGTATCGCCTTTTGGTATAGCTACAGAGACTTTACAGCTAGAAAAACCCAATTTTTCAGCAATTTTAATGTCATTGCCTTTTTCTATTAAGACATTTTCTCCAATAATTGCAATGTCAACTACACCATCTTTTAGGTATTGCGGAATGTCTCCATTACGTAAATAGAAAATTTCTAATGGAAAGTTTTTGGCTGATGCTTTTAGTTGGTCTTTACCGTTATCTATAGATATACCAATGTTTTTGAGGAGTCGCATAGAATCCTCGTTTAATCTTCCTGATTTTTGAACTGCAATTTTTAATTTACTCATATCATTAATCCGAGAAAGCGGAAGGCTTTGTTTTATGTTTAAGTAAATCTTTTGGAAGTAATTTCCGAATATATTGGAATAAAAAAACCGTTTGATTTACTCAAACGGTTTTTAAAATATGTTGATTCTATTCAATACATCTTCAGTTCGCTTGAGTGCAAATATGAAAATGATGATGATGTAATTGAATAGTATTCATGTCTTTTTTTGTCTTAACAAAGATTGCAAAATTAATTGCACAAATCCTAATTTATACTATATATTTTTTTTAACTCTACTGATTTCCAAGTATAATAGGCATTCCGCTATCTCCAGAACCTATAACGATAACTTTACTATTTGGAGATTCTGCAAGCTTTATAGTTGCTTCAATTCCTTTATCTTGTAAAATTTTATCGGTTAATGAAGCGCTTAAAATTTTATTAGCATCTGCTTTACCTTTAGCTTCAATTCTAACTTTTTCTGCTTCTTTATCTGCAGTGACTAATCTAAATTCATACTCTAAAGATTCTTGCTCTTGTTTTAATTTACGCTCTATAGCTTGTTTGATTGTTGGTGGTAACTTAACATCTTCAACCAATACTTTTTTTACAGTTAAATATTGACCTTCTAATAACTTAGTCACTTCGTCTAAAATTTCTTGCTCAATAACATCTCGTTTACTAGAGTATAATTGCTCTGGAGTGTAACGACCAACAACGCTACGTGCTGCAGCATTTACTGCAGGATCCAATAATTCCATTTCGTAATCCTCACCTTTAGTTTGGATTAATTTTCCTAGGTTTTCGTATTCTGGTTCGTACCAAATGGTTCCGTTTACTTTAACTTCTAATCCATTTACTGATAATACGTTCATTTCGTCTGATATGGACTGTTGACGCACTTTACGCACAATCATATCGTTCCATGGCATAATGATATGAAACCCTTCGCCATAGGTTTTATCTGTATTTATTCCGTCTCCTAAACGTTCAAAAATAACACCTCCTTCTCCTGGTCCAATAGTTACTGCTGATTTGAGTAGTAAAAACACTAATATTACTATTCCTATAATAATTGGCAATCCTAATTTTGGTAATTTTTCCATGTATATATTTTTATATTAATCCGTTATATTTTCTTAAAAACCATTCTAAAGCTAAGGTTAACGCTATAAAGAATAGTAGATATTTCCAATCGATTAAAGGTACGATTTTTTTATCTGTTTTTTGAATAGGTTTGTAACGATCATCATTTACTAAATCATTAACTATTGATTGATAATTTGTTATAAAATACGACTTTGCGTTACTATTTATAGCGAGTTGCTTTAATTTTGAAACATTAGCGTTTAAAAATTGTTGTTCTATATTATATTCCAAAATTTTAAAATTACCAGATTTAGAAATATTTTCTCTACTTGCTTTTACTGTAAAACTATAATCTGAAGCAGGAAGTTGGCTTAAATCCACTTCGTAATTATTGCCTTTTAGCAGTAAAGGAAATTGCTTAACGATGTTTGAAACTTTATCTGTTACAGTTATAGCAAGTGTTTCGGTAGCATCAAATTCATAATTTTTATTGAAAAATTGTGCTTTTATAAGCACATTATTATTGCCTTGGTAGAAGGATTCGTAATCTACGTCTAGTCTGTTTTTTCGTTTGTTGGACGCTAAATACTGAATTAATTTACCTAAAAAATTATCGAAATTAGTAAAGCTTTTATTATTAATAAAACTTTGCGCTCTCCATTTCCATATATTTTCTCCAAAAAGAACAGCTTCTCTTCTACTATCGCTTTCTAAAGTAACCAATAAAGGTTCGTTTGTTGAAAACCCATCAACTGTTTTATTTAGTAGTGTTTGAAAAGGCACTTTAAATTGAGTTTCTCCAAAACTAGATGCTACTGGTGGAAAGGAACTAAAGTCCAAATCCTCAATTATAAACGCACCATAATTAGTGTCTAATTCTGGTTGGTAGTCTTCGGTTTGGCTGGTAATATCTTGCGAGTAAAATTTAGCTTCTTTGTTTAAAAAATTCCAGTCTGTTTGTGGACCAGTTATTACAAATTTATTCTTGTTTTCTTTTTCTAAAGCTGAATACAATTGTTTAAATGAATTGTTTGGCTGATAAAGTATAACTAATTGAAAATCATTTAATTTATTAATTATTTCATTTGGTTTAAAAAATGAAGCTGTACGTTGTTGATTACTTTCTATACTCTTTTTTAAAACACCTAAATCTGGATGAACCATTGAGCTTACAATGGCTACTTTTGTTTTTTCATCAATCACTTCAACTGCAAAATTTTTATAGTTATTTACAGTGTTTTTTTCATTTGAAATAGGCACCAATTGCGCTTTATAACTTTGTACTCCAACCCTATTTGCTGGCAGTGTGAAATTTATTAGTTGCGAATTATTTGTTTTTGAAAACTGAACCGCCTTAGAATATACTGTAGAGTTACCTGCTTTAACTACAAATTTAGTACTAACATTGGAGTTTCCGTTGTAAACCAAAACAGCTTCAACTGGAAACTGATTTTTTAAATACGCATATTTATTAACGTTTAATCTGCTTATTTTTAGGTCTGTATAATTTATGGTATCGCCTAAAATTATAGGATAAATGGGTTGATTTAGCTTTTTGCCAGCAAACTCATAGTCACTACCAAGTGTTTGGTTTCCATCGGTTACTAAAATGGTTGGCGACACAGTGTTTTTATAAATTTGATTTAGTTGAGTAACCGTTTTGCTAATGTTTGTGGTTTCTTCTTTAAAAGATAAAGAATCGTTTAAATTTAATGTGTTCCCAAAAGAAAACATATCGATATTAAACTTATCACTAAGTTGCGTATTGCTTTTTAAAAAATCTGAAAATGCTAATACATTCTCACTTTGTTCTAAATGTGGTATTGAACTCGAATTATCTATGGCAACAACCAAATTGGGTTTTTCGGTATAAATTTTATTTTGCTCAAATTTTGGATTTATTAGCAAAAGAAATATTGAAAACAAGGTTAAAAACCTTAAAAAGGTAAATAACACCTTAGTTTTAGACTTATGTTTAGAGTTATACCAATACTGAAATAGCGCTAATAAAAGCGCTATTATTCCAGCAAGTATTATATATAAAAGTGTTTGGGTTTGCATTTATAATGCCTTAAAACAGGCTTAAATTGTGTTGTATTAAGTTAACATTCCTCCATCTACATTTATGGTCTGGCCTGTAACATAAGCAGACATGTCGCTTGCTAAAAATACACATACGTTAGCAATATCGTCTGGTGTACCACCTCTTTTTAAAGGGATAGCATTTCTCCAGCCTTTTACAGTCTCTTCGTCTAATTTTGCAGTCATTTCGGTTTCTATAAAACCAGGAGCAATAACGTTACTACGTATATTTCTTGATCCTAACTCTAGTGCTACAGATTTTGAGAATCCTATTATACCAGCTTTAGATGCTGCATAATTTGCTTGCCCTGCATTACCTTTAACACCAACAACAGAACTCATATTTATAATAGAGCCTTTACGTTGTTTTAACATTGTGCGTTGTACAGCTTTGGTCATGTTAAAAACAGATTTAAGATTGACTTCGATAACTTTATCAAAATCTTCTTCTCCCATTCGCATTAATAAATTATCTTTTGTAATTCCTGCATTATTAACTAAAACATCAATGCTCCCAAAATCTACAAGTACTTGTTCGGCTAAATTTTGAGACTCGTCAAAACTAGCGGCATTACTTTTATAGCCTTTGGCTTTTACGCCTTTGCTATTTAACTCTATTTCTAATGCTTTTGCTGCAGCTTCAGAAGAGCTATAAGTAAATGCTACATTTGCTCCTTGATCTGCAAATACTTCAGCAATACCTTTACCAATTCCTCTACTGGCTCCTGTTATAATTGCGGTTTTACCTTCTAATAATTTCATGTGATATGTTTTCTGGTTAGCACTTCAAATATACTAATTACTAATTCTATTGAATAAAAAAATCCTCATAATTTAGAGTTAATTATGAGGATTTTGGTGTTGAATACTTTACTTAAAAATTCTTTAAAAATTTTAAAGCTTTACATCTTGCGATTTTTCGTAATTAAATAAATAATCGACATCCATTTCTTGCACTTTTCCTAGCTTACCTAAAGCATTAAAATCGATATCCTTTTTATTACCAATTACCATAACATTGTAGCTTTCGCCTTTAATGTTTTTATTGAAAAATTCTTTTAAATCTTCAATAGTCATGTCTTTTATGGCATTATACATTTCTTCGCGATTGTCATTTTCTATTCCTAACTTTTGAAGTCTCTCATAATTCCAAAAAATATTAGATTTAGTAATACGTTGCGCAGCAATCTTTTTTAATGTGGCTTCTTTGGCAGCGTTAAATTGCTCTTCTGCAAGTGGCATTTCGTTCATTAAATTCATCATAGCATCTACAGCTTGTGGCATTTTATTAGCCTGCGTGCCAATATATGCCATTACATAATTTGCATCGTCTTTTTTTCTGGCTGTAGAATAATTAGACCACGCAGAATAGGCTAATGATTTAGATTCGCGAATTTCTTGAAATACAATAGATGATAATCCGCCACCAAAATAGGTGTTAAACAATGTTGAAGCAGCCATGTTTTCTGGTGTAAATGGTTTTCCTTTTGCTAAAAACATCATTTCCGATTGTACCATATCGTAATCTACGAAATAGACATTTCCTCCTGTTTCCTTTTCTTCGTAGGTAATTGCTTCTGGATAGTCTTTTAACTCCTCAGATACTTTATGAAAATCATTTACTGCTGCAATAGCATTATCAACATCTTTTCCGTAGTAAAAAATACGTTGATTATAATTTTTAAGGTCTTTTGCAATCTCTACTAACTCCTGAGGGTTTATAGTTTTTAATTCGCTAACAGGAATAATATTACGTAACCTAGAATTTTCGCCATATTTACCATAATTTAATAATCCTGAACGTAAAATACTTCCTCTATTTGTTTTGTTGTCTTGTCTTCCTTTTGCAATTGACTCTACATATTTGTCGTAAGCATCTGCATCAGGAACAGCATTTGACCATAAATGAGACAACAACTCTAAACCTTTAGGTAAATTTTCTTTTAAACCACTTAAACCAACATAAGTTTGTTCGCCTTGCGCATTTACATAATAGGAAATACCTAATTTATAGAACTCTTTTTTTAGCTCTTCGTTTGTATATTTATCTGTACCTAAATAGTCTAAATAACCAGCAGCTAGGCTTAATTTTTTGTCACTATCGCTTCCCATATCAAAAATGATATTCATGTCAAACAAATCGTTATTTTTATTTTCGATGTAGGATACTTTTATACCATTATCTGTTTTAGTATTTTTAATTGCAGATTTATAATCTACATATTTAGGCGCTAAGTCTTCAGATTCTATTTTGTTAAAGGCTTCCATATAAGCTGAAGTCTTGTCTCTATTTAAATTAACAGGTGTAATTCCTGGATTTTCAACTTTAACTACAGTTTTATCTACTCCTTTGCGTTTATAAACAGTTACGTAATTATTTTTATAGAAACTATTTGCAAAATCTACAACATCTTGCTTAGTATATTTTTTTAATTCGTTGTAGTAATTTACTTTATCTTTCCAATCTTGTTCATGTATAAATGCTTCGTAGTAAGCAGTTGCCAATCCTGTACTAGACTCAAAATTTCTTGTTTCACTTAATTTTAAATCGTTAATTACAGCGTCTAATAACCACTCGTCGAATTCTCCTTTTTTAAGTTTATCGATTTGTGCTAACAATAAATCTTTCACTTCTTCTAAAGTTTGTTCTTCTTTAGGAGACCCAGTAAATCTATGAAACCCATAATCGTTTAATAAACGAGGAGAGCAATTGGCACGTTGTACGACTTGTTTTTGATTAAGGTTTAAATCTATAATACCTGCGTTGCCATTAGCTAATATCATATCACATAATATTAAAAGCTTAGCATCATCAGTATTAATTCCTGGAGCACGATAGGCTACAGAAACATATTCTGCAGTTGGTCCAAAAACTTCTTTTTCGATTGGACTTGTTATTTCGTCTTCAGTTGGAAATGTTGGGTGCTCTAATTCTTTTCTTTCAAGTTTACCAAAACTATCGTTAACCATTTTAATAGTTTTATCAAAATCTAAATCACCAACTAATACCATTGCCATATTATTTGGCACATAATATTTATTGAAATAATTATTAATATCTACTAATGATGGGTTTTTAAGATGCTCGCTAGTGCCAATAGTTGTTTGTTGACCATAAGGATGCTTTGCAAATAAGTTTTCTAACATTGTTGTATAAGCTGTTTGACCATCGCTATCCTGACCTCTATTAAATTCTTCGTAAACTGCCTCTAATTCTGTGTGAAATAAGCGTAATACTAATTTGCTAAAACGCTCGCTTTCTAAATCTAGCCATTTAGATAATTCGTTTGCAGGAATTTTATTTTTATAAACTGTCTCTTCGTACCAAGTATGTGCATTTGTACCTGTAGCTCCCAGTGAGCTTATCATTTTATCATACTCGTTTGCAATAGATATATTTGAAGCTTCTAAAGAAACTTTATCTATTTCTTTATATATCGCTTTTTTCTTTTCTGGATCTTGCTCAGCTCTATGCTGCTCGTACAAATCTGAAATTTTAGCAATATATTCTTTTTCTTTTTCCCAATCTGTAGTACCAAATTTATCGGTTCCTTTAAAAAGCATGTGTTCTAAATAGTGTGCTAAACCTGTAGATTCCTTAGGATCGTTAACATGTCCAGCTCTTACAGCAATGTAAGTTTGTATTTTAGGCTCATCGGTATTTTTACTTAAATATACTTTTAAACCATTGTCTAAAGTATATAAGCGTAATCCTGTTGGATCGTTAGATACAGCCTCGTAAGAGAAGCCTTGAGCATCTTTTTGAGTTTCGGTTTTAATAGCTAAGGTGTCGCTATTAGTCTTTTTACAGCCAGTAACAAATAATAGAACTGCAAAAAGGTAAAGAATTTTAAAGTGTTTCATTGTTGGTAATTTAGATTTAAAAAAAAAGTTCGTAGGCTAATGTACTGCCTACGAACTTATAACGTTAATGAATTATAAATATTTTAACAGATTAGCCTAAGACTTCTGCTACTTTTTTTCCGATTTCTGCAGGTGAATCTACAACGTGAATACCACAAGCTCTCATAATTTTTTTCTTTGCTTGTGCTGTATCATCACTACCACCAACAATAGCTCCAGCGTGACCCATTGTTCGTCCAGCAGGTGCAGTTTCTCCAGCAATAAAACCAACTACAGGCTTTTTACTACCACTTGCCTTGTACCAATTTGCAGCATCTGCCTCTAATTGACCTCCAATTTCACCTATCATTACAACTGCTTCTGTTTCTGGGTCGTTAATTAATAACTCCACAGCTTCTTTTGTTGTAGTTCCAATAATTGGATCTCCACCAATACCAATTGCAGTAGTAATTCCTAAACCTTGCTTTACAACTTGATCTGCAGCCTCATAAGTTAATGTACCAGATTTAGATACAATACCAACTTTACCTTTTTTAAATACAAAACCTGGCATAATACCTACTTTTGCTTCACCAGGAGTGATAACTCCAGGACAGTTAGGTCCAATTAGCCTACATTCTCTATCTTTAATATAAGCAGCCGCTTTAATCATGTCTGCAACAGGAATACCTTCAGTAATTGTAATAATGACTTTAATTCCTGCGTCTGCAGCTTCCATAATTGCATCTGCAGCAAAAGCTGGTGGTACAAAAATAATGGTAGTATCTGCTCCTACTTTTTCTACAGCTTCTGATACTGTATTAAAAACAGGCTTGTCTAAATGCGTTTGTCCACCTTTTCCTGGTGTTACGCCTCCTACTACATTTGTTCCATATTCAATCATTTGTCCAGCATGAAACGTACCTTCACTACCTGTAAATCCTTGAACTATTATTTTTGAATCTTTATTAACTAAAACGCTCATATTATATGTTCTTTTTATTTATTTATTGTTGAATAGTTTGCAATTATTTGCAAAAGTAATATTTTGAATAGGATTAATAAATTAATTTTTAAACTTTTATTTCTGAATAGGATGCTTCATTACCTATACTATCGTCGTATAGCTGGCTAATCTCGTATCCTTTATAGAGTTTACCCTCTTTAACTTCCCAAATAGAAATAAATTGAGCTAAGGGCTGCTCGCCTAATTCTGGACTTTCTATTGGTGTTACATAAATTGTATATCTAGCAGTAACCGTATTATCATCTTCTAATAGATGGCTAAGTCTGTAGTTAAAAGATGTGTAAGCATCTCTAACTCCTGAAAGCATATTTGCTATCCCGTTTTTATCAAATTTTGTATAACCTTGACTACTATTCCAATGTAAAATACAGTCTTTATGAAACGTATCGATTATGGTTTCATCTTTTGCTAAATCTGAATCGTAAAACGCTTTAACTATTGCTTTAGCTTCCATCATTTTGTTTTTTTATTTGTTTTAATAATTCTGGAATTTTTTTCAAATAGGCCAATTCTTTTAGTTTTGCACGAGATTCTTCGATTGGAGTTCCAAAATAACTTTTTCCACCAGCAACAGATTTTGTAACACCTGTTTGACCTAAAATCACTGCTTTTTTGCCTATTTTTATTCCACTATTGGTGCCTACTTGTCCCCAAATTGTCACTTCATCTTCAATAATACAACAGCCAGCAATCCCAACTTGAGAGGCTATTAAACATTTTTTACCAATAATGGTGTCGTGACCTACTTGTATTTGATTGTCTAATTTAGAGCCTTCTCCAATTGTAGTGTCTCCCGTAACACCTTTGTCTATAGTACAAAGCGCTCCAATATCTACATTGTTTTCGATTACTACACGTCCTCCAGATTTTAATTGGTCGAAACCTTCTGGTCTGTTTTTATAATAAAATGCACTAGCTCCTAAGATGGTTCCTGCATGTATAGTGACATTATCTCCAATAACAGTATCGTCATAAATGCTAACATTTGAGTGTATAACGCAATTGTTGCCAATTGTTACATTATTACCAATAAAGCAATTGGGTTGTAGTATTGTGTTTTCTCCAATTTTAGCTGAAGGCGACACACTTACATTAGAGCTTTGAAAAGGTTTAAAATGTTGTGTGAGTTTATTAAAGTCTCTAAAAGGATCATCACTTATAAGAAGCGCTTTCCCTTGTGGACAATCTACTTTTTTATTTATTAATACAACAGTAGCTGCAGATTGCAATGCTTTGTCGTAGTATTTTGGATGATCTACAAAAACAATATCACCAGATTCTACAACATGAATCTCATTCATTCCTAAAACAGGAAAATCTTCAGAACCAACAAACTCACAATTGATTAATTGTGCAATTTGTTTTAAAGCATGTGGCTTGGGGAATTTCATTTTTCAATTTTCGGTTATCAATGATTAGTTATCAAATTCACTGATAAGTGATTATTGATACTCGTTTATTGGGTCTTTATTCTTTAACGCGTTCTTTATACGTTCCTTTATCTGTTTCAATTTTAATTTTATCGCCTTCATTTATAAATAAAGGGACATTTACTTCTGCTCCAGTTTCTACTGTTGCAGGTTTAGTAGCATTAGTTGCAGTGTTTCCTTTAACTCCAGGCTCTGTTGCTGTTACCTCTAAAATTACACTTGCAGGCATTTCTACAGAGAGTGGCATATTGTCTTCAGTATTAATAATAACTGTAACCACTTCTCCTTCTTTCATTAACTCTGGTGTATCTAAAGCGGCTTCCAATAATCGAATTTGAGTATAATCTGCTTCGTTCATAAAATGATAAAATTCTCCATCATTATATAAATATTGAAATTTATGCGTTTCTACCCTAACGTCTTCAATTTTATGTCCTGCAGAAAACGTGTTATCTAACACTTTTCCGTTAGTAACACTTTTCATTTTTGTTCTTACAAATGCAGGACCTTTACCTGGTTTAACGTGTAAAAATTCAATAATTTTATAGATATCGTTATTGTATCTAATACATAATCCGTTTCTAATATCGCTAGTAGTTGCCATAGTTATTTATTGTTAAGTTTTTATTGAGGTTTTCGTTTACCGAATTTTCAATAAGAAGAAATTTTCTTCTCCTTTAATTATTTATGTTTTTGTGTTATAAGTTTAACTAGATTTAAAATAGCCTTTCATAATTCCGCGATGCGAGTTCTTAATAAATTGAAGAATTTCATCGCGTTCTGGAGTGGCTTCCATTTCTGCTTCAATTAAATCTGAAGCTTGAGTGGTATTGTAGTTTTTTTGATATAATATTCTATAAATATCTTGTACTTCTCTAATTTTTTCAGTTGAAAACCCTCGTCTTCTTAAACCTACAGAATTAATTCCGACGTAAGATAAAGGTTCTCGCGCAGCTTTTACAAAAGGAGGCACATCTTTTCTCACCAACGATCCACCAGTTACAAAGGCATGATTTCCAATAGAACAGAATTGATGTACAGCAGTCATTCCTGCCAATACTACATAATCGCCAACAGTAATATGACCTGCAAGTGTACTATTATTTGAGAAAATACAGTTTTTTCCAACCACACAATCATGCGCAACGTGGCAGTAAGCCATTATTAAACAATTATCTCCAATTACAGTTTTCATCTTGTCTGTTGTCCCACGATTTATGGTCACACATTCTCTTAGAGTTACATTATCGCCTATAATAGTTAGCGTGTCTTCGTCATTATACTTTAAATCTTGAGGCACAGCAGAAATAACAGCTCCAGGGTAAATGTTACAGTTTTTTCCAATACGAGCACCTTCCATAATGGTTACATTACTTCCTATCCAAGTTCCTTCTCCTATTATCACATTATTATGTATTGTAGTAAAAGGATCTATAACAACATTCTTTGCTATTTTTGCTCCTGGATGTACGTATGCTAATGGTTGGTTCATTTATAAATTGTTTGTTGTTAAGTTGTTTTTGTAGAAATGTTTTAGTTAACATCTAAACATAAACAGCTAAACTATGTTTACTTAATTATTTTACTTTAGATATTTGTGCCATTAACTCTGCTTCTGCGCAAAGTTTTCCGTTTGAGTATGCATAACCTTGCATGTGGCAGATACCTCGACGTATTGGTGAAATTAACGAGCACTCAAAGATTAAAGTATCTCCTGGTACAACTTTTTGTTTAAACTTTACATTATCCATTTTCATGAAAAATGTTAAATAATTTTCTGGATCAGGTACTGTACTTAGCACCAATATACCTCCTGTTTGCGCCATAGCCTCTACAATTAATACACCAGGCATTACAGGAGCTCCAGGGAAATGACCTTTAAAAAACTCCTCGTTCATGGTCACATTTTTAACTCCAATAACTTTACTCTCTGTAAGTTCAAACACTTTATCTAATAGTAAAAATGGTTGTCTATGAGGCAACATCTCCATTATTTGATTCACATCCATTAATGGGGTTTGATTCAAATCTATTTGAGGGACATTATTTCGTCTTTCGTTTTTAATAAGCTTGGATAATTTTTTTGCAAATTGCGTATTTACAAAATGACCTGGCTTATTAGCAATCACTTTTCCACGTATTCTTACTCCTACTAAAGCTAAATCGCCAATTACGTCTAATAATTTGTGCCTAGCTGCTTCGTTAGGATAATGCAGTGTTAAATTATCTAAAATACCATTTGGTTTTACCTTTATAGAATCTTTATTAAAAGCACCTTTTAAACGCTCCATCGTTTCTGGAGATAATTCTTTATCTACATATACAATAGCATTATTTAGGTCTCCTCCTTTAATTAACCCGTTTTCTAATAAAGTTTCTAACTCGTGTAAAAAACTAAATGTTCTGGAATCTGCAATTTGCTCTTTAAATTCTGAAAGATGTGTTAATGTCGCATTTTGAGTTCCTAATACTTTGGTGCCAAAATCTACCATTGTAGTGACTTGGTATTCTTTTGAAGGCATTACTAAAATTTCACTTCCTGTGTCTTCGTCTGTATAAGAAATGACATCTTGCACAACATATTCTTCTCTAAAGGCTTCTTGCTCAACAATACCTGCTTTTTCTATAGCTTCGACAAAAAACTTTGAAGAGCCATCCATAATTGGTGGTTCTGAAGCATTAAGTTCTATTATCGCATTATCTATATCTAAACCTACTAATGCGGCTAAAACATGCTCACAAGTTTGTATGGTTACTCCATTTCGTTCTAAACAAGTTCCTCTTTGCGTATTGGTTACAAAATTGGCATCTGCTTGTATGCTTGGTTCTCCTTCTAAATCAATGCGTTTAAATGCAAAACCAGAGTTTTCTGGAGCAGGCCTAAACGTAAGTGTAACCTCTTTACCTGTGTGTAAACCAACACCTGTTAAAGACACTTCTTTTTCAATGGTTTTTTGCTTTGTTTCTGTGTTAACTATTGCCATCTACTTTTTTTTCTAATTCATTTATTGTTTTTGCCATTTTAGGCAAGTTTTTAAAATAGACATACGATTTATTCCAGTCTCCATAATTAAAAGCTGGAGAGCCTTGTAAAATTTCGTTGTCTTTAATATTTCTTCCTATACCAGATTGTGCTTGGATTTTTACATTATCTCCAATGGTTAAATGTCCTGCAAATCCTACCTGACCACCAATTTGGCAATTTTCGCCAATTTTAGTAGATCCTGCAATACCAGTTTGCGCAGCAATTACAGTATTTTTTCCTATTTCTACATTGTGTGCTATTTGAATTTGATTATCCAGCTTCACACCTCGTCTTATAATGGTAGAGCCTAAAGTGGCTCTGTCTATAGTGGTTGCAGCTCCAATATCTACAAAATCTTCTAAAATAACATTACCTATTTGTGGGACTTTATGGTATTCTCCATCTTCGTTTGGTACAAATCCAAAACCATCTGCTCCTAATATTACACCAGAATTTATAACGCAGTATTTACCTATTTCTGTTTCCGAATATATTTTTGCTCCAGAAAAAATAATAGTATCATTATCAATTTTACAATTATCGCCTATATAACATCCAGGAAAAATTTTAACATTGTCTCCTATAATTACATTTTCTCCAATAGTTGTAAACGCACCAACATAAATGTTTTTTCCTAATGTTGCGGATTTAGAAATAACACTTAATTGCTCTATTCCAGATTTATTAAGCTTTACTTGGTTGTAATATTCTAATAATTTAGAAAACGCTTTATAAGCATCTTCTACCTTAATAAGTGTAGTGGTTATGGCTTGTTCTGGCTCAAAATCTTTATCTACAATTGTAATAGATGCTTTAGTAGAGTATATATATGGTGTGTATTTTGGATTAGACAAAAAGGTTAATGAACCTGTTTTACCTTCTTCAATTTTTGAAAGTGTAGAAACCTCAATATCTGGATTGCCTACAATATCACCTTCTAATATACCTGCTATTTGTTCTGCTGTAAAATTCATTGAAAGCAAAAATAGAAAAAAAGAATCACATTTTTTCTTTTGGATAACATATATAATGTTTAGTTACTGGTTGCGCTAAGGCTTTGAGGTTTAATTGGTCTGAAGCTTTAACGATATCAGTGATTTTTCCGTTTTTACGCAAAATGTTAATATTGTCTTGTTTCTCGTTATAAGCTTGGTTAGATATAGTGTCTGTAAATACAAAATACTCAGCTTCAGCTTTAGTTATAGTATAGTCTTTTACTAATCTATTAATATGTTTATCTAATTGTTTGTTTTCAAAAGGCTTCTTTTTTACCTTAATTTTTAAAAACTTCCTGTTAATTATCATATCGCACAAATGTTTCAGCACAAAATCGTCGTGATATTGCCACGCTTTCATTGCAGAAACTATATCGTAATCATCCAACTCGGCAAAAGTGTCTAAGGCATTGGTATCGAATTCTTCAGAAGATATTTCATTATTTAAAAAAAACTGTAAAGGTTTACTTCCTTCCAATGTAGTACCAGAACTTACTAGTTGTTTAGCGCGTTTTAATACTCTAATTAGCAACTGCTCTCCTACTACACTGGTTTTGTGCAAATATACTTGCCAATACATAAGGCGTCTGGCAACCAGAAATTTTTCGACACTATAAATCCCTTTTTCTTCTACTACCAAATTATCGTTTACTACATTTAACATGGTAATTAAACGCTCACTATTTATGTTTCCTTCGGCAACTCCTGTGTAAAAGCTATCGCGTTTTAAATAGTCTGCTCTGTCCATATCTAATTGACTAGAAATTAACTGATACATAAAGTTACGTTTGTATTCGCCTTTAAAAACTTGGATGGCTAACGTTAAACTTCCGTTAAATTCTTTATTCAAAGCTTCCATAAAAAGTAGCGATATAGCCTCATGAGAAATACCATTTACTATGCTATGTTCCATAGCATGTGAGAAAGGACCATGACCAATATCGTGCAATAAAATAGCGATATATAGTGCATTTTCTTCGTCTTGAGAAATTTCAACTCCCTTAAAACGAAGCACATGCACAGCTTTTTGCATTAAGTGCATACAACCAATAGCGTGATGAAAACGTGTGTGATGCGCTCCTGGATATACCAAATATGATAATCCCATTTGAGTAATTCTACGTAACCGCTGAAAGTATTTATGCTCTATTAAATCAAAAATTAACGAATTTGGTATCGTAATAAATCCGTAAATTGGATCGTTTAATATCTTGAGTTTGTTTTTAGTCTGCAAACTTTAAATTTTTTATGAATAACTAAACAAATATACACCAACATGATAAATATTCTTTGGGTTGATGACGAAATAGATTTACTAAAGCCTCATATTCTTTTTTTAGAGAAAAAAAATTACAATGTTACTCCTTGTAAAAGTGGTACTGAAGCCTTAGAAATTTTAGATGATACTAATTTTGATATTGTGTTTTTAGACGAAAACATGCCTGGACTTACAGGATTAGAAACATTAAACGAAATTAAAGAAAAACAAGACACGCTTCCTGTAGTAATGATTACTAAAAGTGAAGAAGAATATATTATGGAAGAAGCTATTGGTAATAAAATAGCAGATTACTTGATTAAGCCAGTAAACCCAAATCAGATTTTATTAAGTTTAAAAAAGAATTTAGACCACTCGCGTTTAGTCTCTGAGAAAACAACCTCTAATTACCAACAAGAATTTAGAAAAATAGCTATGGATATGGCTATGGTTAACACTTATGAAGAATGGGTGAATTTATACCAAAAACTAATTTATTGGGAATTACAACTCGAAGATATTGAAGATGCTAGTATGTTTGAAATTTTAGAATCTCAAAAATCTGAAGCTAATTTACAATTTGGGAAGTTTATAGATAAAAACTATCCAGAGTGGTTTAAACCTAATGTAGATGCACCAACACTATCGCATAATTTATTTAAAGATAAAATTGCGCCAGAGCTTAGCAAAGACCAACCTACCTTATTAATTGTAGTAGATAATTTACGATACGACCAATGGAAAGCTTTTGAGCCTTTTGTAAATACCCATTATAAAAAAGAAAAAGAATCTGCTTTTTTTAGCATTTTACCATCGGCTACACAGTATGCCAGAAATGCTATTTTCTCTGGTTTAATGCCTAGTGATATGGAAAAACTGCATCCTGAGTTTTGGAAAAACGATACAGACGAAGGTGGAAAAAACATGCACGAAGCCGATTTTTTAAACGCACAATTAAAGCGTTTAGGACTCACACACCTAAAACACGAGTATTATAAAATTACCAATTTAACTAATGGAAAAAAATTAGCAGACAACTTTAAAGGATTAAAAGACAACGATTTAACGGTTGTGGTGTATAATTTTGTAGATATGCTCTCGCACTCTAAAACCGAAATGGATGTTGTAAAAGAGTTGGCTTCTAACGATAAAGCCTATCGCTCACTCACGCAAAGCTGGTTTAAAAACTCGCCATTATTAGAAATGATACAACAGGCACAACAAATGGGTTTTAAATTAATTATAACAACAGACCATGGTACTATAAATGTTAAAAACCCATCTAAAGTTATTGGAGATCGCGATACCAGTTTAAATTTACGTTACAAAACTGGTAGAAGTTTAAGCTACCAAGAGAAAGATGTTTTGGCTGCAAAAGATCCAAAAACTATTTTTTTACCTTCTATTAGTATGAATAGCTCGTTTATATTTGCTAAAAATGATTTGTTCTTCGCTTATCCAAATAATTATAACCATTATGTAAGCTACTATAGAAACACTTACCAACATGGAGGTGTGTCTTTAGAGGAAATGATTATTCCATTTGTAGTACTTCTCCCTAAATAATCCTTTGTAATTCAAAAAAATCCGACGAAATACACTAAAAATTAGTTTTATTCGATTTTTATAAATATAATTGCAACGAAAATTTTTTGAAGGATTTGAAAATAAGTTATGCGTTAAACGATTTGGAAGACGTGGCTAAACAACTAATTAATAGTGCCACTTCTAAGGTTATAGTTTTTGATGCCGAAATGGGAATGGGTAAAACGACACTCATTAAAGCATTAGTAAAAGCCTTAGGGAGCAACGATGAAGTTAGTAGTCCTACTTATTCTTTGGTTAATGAATATGAATTAGAAGATGATATTATATACCATTTTGATTTGTATAGATTACAGGATATAGTAGAGGCTTACGATTTTGGAATCGAAGACTATTTACACTCCAACCATTGGATATTTATTGAATGGCCAAATTTGGTGTTACCACTTCTACCAGAAAACTATAACGTTATAGTTATCAAAACCGACAAAAATATGAACAGAATTTTGGAATTTAAGTGTTAATTTCTGTAAGAAAACTTCTGTTTTGCGGATAATCCGCAACAAGAAAACAGGATTTTTGTTAATTTTAACATTTTTTTAACATTTCAAACGCAATAATAAATAGTGTTTCTATAAATTAGGGTTATTAATTAATTTAATCCCTTATAATTATGAAAACTAAAAAGTATTTAATTGCATTAGCAATTTTCGGAGGTGTAGCATTTACTGCACAAGCAACAAATTTAATTGACTTAAATGATCAAACAGAAAACGGAATCGACAAATCGAAACTTAAAATCAGAAAACACGGATAAAAAGCCGTTTACAAAAGATATTATCATTGGGAGTATTTTAGCTACATTTATAGCTTCTACTCCCTTTATTTTTTATTTATATGAATATGTTCCAACAACAGAAACTTGGGATACATTCTTATTCACATATAAAAGTAGTTTTTATGAAGACGCACAAATAGGTATTTGGTCCATATTGATGAAGCTAATTCCTTTACTACTATTATTTGTCTGGTTTTTTACCTGTCGTCATTGGTGGTATCATGCTATTATTGTACCTATTTCGATGTTTTCATACCAAATTGTTGGTGCAATAAATGAAGATATAAAGTATATTGATGAATTTCAATTATTATACCTCATTCCAATAATGGCAATCATAATTCCATCCATTTATTTAGTTCGCGCTCGTATTTTTAACCGAATAAATTCTGTTAACCAAACTATGCAAGAACTAGAAGACGAGCTTACGTTTAGACCAAAAACAATTTGGGGAAAGTTGAAGCAGTATTTTTAAACTTTAAACCTTCATCTCAAAATTTATTTGTATTTTAACTGCTATAATACAATAGCAAACCATGTCTAAACCACTTACTCCTTTTTCCAAAGCACAATTGCTTCCGCAGGAAGAAACTTTAGAAATTTTAAAGCACAAAAGCGAGTTGTTTATTGGGATTCCAAAGGAAACGGCTTTCCAAGAAAAACGTGTGTGTTTAACACCAGATGCTGTTTCTGCACTCGTTAATAATGGCCACAGAGTACTTATTGAATCTGGAGCAGGAAAAGGCGCTAAATTTAGCGATAAAGATTATAGCGAAGCTGGTGCCGAAATTACTAAAGACACCAAAAAGGTTTATGCTTGTCCTATGATATTAAAAGTGGAACCTCCAACTATAGAGGAGCTAGAGCATATAAATCCGCAAACCATATTAATCTCTGCATTACAATTAAAAACACAACATAAAAAATATTTTGAAACTCTAGCAAAAAAACGCATTACAGCTTTAGCTTTTGAGTTTATTAGAGATGAGGATGGCTCCTATCCTGCTGTACGCTCGTTAAGCGAAATTGCAGGTACTGCTTCGGTATTAATAGCGTCGGAATTACTAAGTAATGCAACAGAAGGTAATGGTTTAATGTTTGGTAATATTAGTGGTGTTCCTCCTGTAGAGGTGGTTATACTTGGCGCAGGAACTGTAGGCGAATTTGCTGCACGAAGCGCCATTGGACTTGGTGCTAACGTTAAAGTTTTTGATAATTCTATTACAAAATTACGTTGTATCCAAACCAATTTAAATACAACACTTTACACGTCAACACTTCAACCAAAATACCTAACTAAAGCCTTAAAACGTTGCGATGTGGTTATTGGTGCAGTTAGAGGAAAAAACAGATCTCCAATCATTGTATCGGAAGCTATGGTAGAAAGCATGAAAAATGGTGCCATTGTAATTGATGTAAGTATTGATATGGGAGGATGTTTTGAAACAAGCGAAGTAACATCGCACAAGCATCCTACATTTAAAAAACATGGTGTTATACATTATTGCGTACCTAATATTCCTGCACGATATTCCAGAACTGCCTCAATATCAATAAGTAATATTTTCACGCCTTATCTTTTAGAAATTGCAGATAATGGTGGTATAGAAAATGCGCTTCGTTTTGATAAAGGTTTAAAAAATGGGTTGTATTTTTACCACGGAATTTTAACTAACAGGTCTGTTGGAGAATGGTTTGATTTAAAACATAGTGATATTAATTTACTATTGTTTTAATTTGAAGTTTACTCTAACAACTGCTGTTACTTAGAAAAAAAACAAACAAATGAATTTATTTCAACGTTTTGGCTACTACTTTGGTGGTTTTGCTATCGGATTAGTAATTTTAGCCTTTTTTTTAAACGGTAAAAAAGCCTCTTGCGATTATGGTCCAGAAGCTAGAGTTTTAAAAAACATAAGCACTAAAAAAATGGTATTTAGCGCCTCTACTCTTTCCTTTATAAATGAAGAACGCATAGATACCACACAGCTAAACTATGTAATTAGAAAAGGTGATGTTAATTTCTCTGAAAGCGATACCAGGAAAGAACCATGTGGTGTGTTTAAAATTGAAGGCGAATTAAACGATAAAGAAGCTTGGCTAAGTATTGAAAATTGCGATAGTATTGCGACTTTACAGTCTATTACTTGGAAATAGCTGAAAAGTTATATACACTAATTAGCTATAGTAAAATAGGTCTCGACTGCGCTCGACCAGACAATATTTTTTTAATGACTAATGACTAATGATTATTGATAACTAATTAGTACTCTATTTTTTAGAAGAATTTTTTAGAGCTTAATGAGGTCTCGACTGCGCTCGACCAGACATTATGTTTTTAATGACTAATGACTAATGACTAATGACTAATGGCTAATGGCTAATGATAATTGTTAATTGATAACAGATAACTAATAACTTAAAGTTTCCTACGTTTACGCTCTTTTTTCAATAAATCTAACTCTCTAGAGGTTTGTCCTGCTACAGAAGTGTTTTCTTCCGCACGACGTATTAAGTAAGGCATCACGTCTTTAACTGGTCCAAATGGTACATATTTAGCAACATTATAGCCTTTATCTGCCAAATTAAAACTAATATGATCACTCATACCATACAATTGACCAAACCAAACGCGATTATCACTTTTAGAAATGTCTTTTTTAGCCATTATATCCATCGCTAAGTACGTGCTTTCCTCATTATGCGTACCAACAAAAACAGAAATGTCGTCTAAATTATCTAACATATACGTTAAGCAGGTATCAAAGTTTACATCTGTGTCGTGCTTACTATGGCAAATTGGAGACTCATACCCTTTCTCTTCTGCACGATCTCGTTCTTTTTCCATGTAAGCACCTCTAACAATTTTAAAACCAACTTTAAAATTATCTGCCTTAGCTTTTTCGTGCAACGTTTTTAAATAGTCTAATCTGTCCCAACGGTAAGTCTGTAAAGTATTATAAACAATAGGAACTTCTGTATTGTATTTGCGCATCATATCTTCAATTAGCTCATCTGCTGCATCTTGCATCCAGCTTTCTTCAGCATCAATTAAAACTTCGACATCTTTTTGCTTTGCGAGTTTGCAAACCTCGTCAAAACGACCAACAATACGTTGCCATTCTGCTTCTTCTTCCGTTGTAAACGCCTTTCCTTCTCCTTTTTTCTGAAATAAATAAAATCTACCAAAACCTGTTGGTTTAAATACAATAATTGGCATTGCCTCTTTCTCGTCTGCAAAACCAATAAGCTTCAATATTTTTGCTTTAGCATCGTCAAATTGATTAGCACTTTCTTTACCTTCTACAGAATAATCTAAAACCGAACACACACCCTCAGAGTACATTTTATCTATAGTTTCCAGACAATCATCCTCACTAACTCCACCACAAAAATGGTCGAACACAGTAGATCGTATAAGCCCTTCTACAGGCAAATTAATATTTAAAGCAAAATTGGTAACTGCTGTGCCTATTCTAACCAAAGGTTGTTTAGAAATCATTTTAAATAAAAAATAAGCACGTTCTAATTCGGAATCACTTTTAAGCTTAAAAGCAATTTCGGTGTTTTCAAAAATTCGTTCTGTGGACATCTAAAAAAGGATAATTTAATGTAACAAATATAATTATAGTTCATATTATATTTACAAAAAAGGTGTTATTTTCACACCATAGATTTCAACACTATTTAAATGAATTCCATTACAACGCAAGATTACGCAATCCACTTTAATACACAATGTTACGTAGCTTTAAACTCGCATTTAAAGTCTAAAAATTATTCTACACTCTTTATTTTAGTAGATAATAACACTCATAATCTGTGTTTGCCAGAGTTTATTTCTAAAATTGAAACCGATTTAACTATAGAAATTATTGAAATTGAAGATGGTGAAATTCACAAAACCATAGAGACCTGTGTTGGTGTTTGGAATGCGCTTTCAGAACTTAATGCAGACCGAAACAGTGTATTGATAAATCTTGGTGGTGGAGTTATAACAGATTTAGGAGGTTTTGTGGCTTCAACCTTTAAAAGAGGCATTGCTTATATTAACGTACCAACTACTGTTTTGGCTATGGTAGATGCTTCGGTTGGAGGTAAAACAGGAGTAGATCTTGGACACTTAAAAAACCAAATTGGTGTTATTAATTCTGGCGAAATGGTTTTAATAGATACTCAGTTTTTAGACACCTTACCAGAGCATCAAATGCGTTCTGGCATTGCAGAAATGCTAAAACATGGCTTAATAAAAGACCGCAAATATTGGGATGCAATGAAAGATTTGTCGGTAATTACGGTTAACGATTTAGATGTTTTGATATACGAATCGATTCAAATAAAAAAAGACATCGTAAATCAGGATCCAACGGAACAGAATATTAGAAAAACTTTAAATTACGGTCATACTTTAGGTCATGCTATAGAATCGTATTATTTAGAAAACAGTAAACGAGAAGCCATGTTACATGGCGAAGCAATTGCTATTGGAATGGTTTTAGCGACTTATATTTCGCATTTACTATTAAACTTTTCAAAACAAGATTGTGAGGACATAAAAACTGTAATTACAACTATTTTTGGACACCATCCTATTCTACAAGAAGACTTTGCGCCTATTATAGATTTGCTTAAATACGATAAGAAAAATTCTCATGGCATTGTTTACTTTGTACTTTTAGAAGCAATTGGAACTCCAAAAATAAATTGTATAGTAGAGAATGATATTATTTTAAAAGCTTTTGAATATTATAATGCGTAATCAATTTTTGTGTTAAAAAAATCGTAACTTTATAACACAACCTAAAAGTAACTAACGCTTATTCCATTTATTAATATCTTAAATGAAGAGTTATGCGAAGATTAATAGTAGATTACAAAAAATTAACACCAGAACTACTTCATTTATTGTCTGAAAAATTCCCAGATGGTTATGGTGATGATGATATTATTACTTTCGATAATCATAGAAACGAAACTATTGAAGCGGTTGAAGTAAAAACAGAAGACACCATTTACTTAGTTAAAGTGAGTAGCAAATTGCATTACACAATGGCTAATTTAGAACCGAAAGAAGAATTGATACTTGACGAATCTGGTCATATTTTAGTAGATGAAAGTATGAATATACAGAGTGATGAAGAAGAGTAAATTATAAATAACGCTCTTTAATTACTTCTATATGATGCGTCTCGTGACCAACTACCAAAAATCCAAACGCTCTAACAGATATTTCGCCACCACTTGCTGTGCCTTTTTGCAGTAACATAGCACTGTTAAAGTTTAAAAACTGTACTACTGTTGCGTTTCTTACCGAAATATATTCACTTAACAGCGACTCCATAGTCCTATCATTAGCATTACTGGATTCTGCATAAGTATTTTGATCAAAACCTGGTAAAGCTGTTTTGTCTTCTCTAGCAAAGCGCAAGGCTCTGTAACAAAAAATACGTTCGGTATCTATAATATGTAATAAAATGTCTTTAATAGTCCATTTACCTTCAGCGTAACGATATTCTAGTTTATCTTCTGGTATAGACTTAAAAAAGTCATAACCTTCCTTTAAACTTATATGTAAAGCATCCATTAATTGCAAATCTCCCACTTTACTAATGTAGTTTGAGAAATATGGTAAATACTCATTGCTTTTTAAATCAGAGACTCTCATAATATAATTTTTTTTACAATAAAAAAGCCTTCAACTATATAATTGAAGGCTTTTTAATAGGTTTATAAATTTCTAAAAATATCGTGCATCAACCGTTTCTTATCATTCATGCTTTCCTCTAGCGATATCATGGTTTCTGTTCTATACACACCTTCAATATCGTCTAATCTAAAGATAATGTTTTTAGCGTGCTCAGTGTTTTTTGCTCTTATTTTACAAAATATATTAAATTTTCCTGTGGTAACATGTGCTACAGTTACGTAAGGAATTTCGGCAATACGCTCTAAAACAAAAGTGGTTTGCGAGGTGTTTTGAAGAAAAATACCTACATAAGCAATAAAAGAATAGCCTAATTTTTTATAGTCTAAAGTTAAGGAAGACCCTTTAATAATACCTGCATCTTCCATTTTTTTAACTCTAACATGAACAGTACCAGCAGAAATCACTAATTTTTTAGCAATATCTGTAAAAGGAACTCTTGTATTATCAATTAACATGTCTAATATTTGATGATCTATTTCATCAAGTTTAAATTTTGCCATAATCTCAATTCTTTAAATTATTTACAAAAATAATACAATTATATTGAATATTATATACCAAAAATCAAAATTCACTAGCTTTTAATGAAAATTCTTTATTATCTATTACAACTACATCGTTTTCGTAACCTACCTCTACCTCTGTATTTTGTAAGGTTAATACTGCATTATTACTAGCCTCAATGGTTTTGTGAGCATAATATTCTGAAAGGTTTTTAATAGCTTCAATTTTAGGTATAAATTGAATGGTTTTTTCAATTAACCGCTCTTCAAATTGTATGGCAATATCTTTACTACCTTCTTTTGTTTTTGCATTTCTAATAATTATGTCAAAAAACAGTTTCTTATTTTCAGGAATTGAAGCATAGGATGCATAATTAGACTCTAATTCTTCATCTTTTATAATAGCATTACACGCATATAAGTAAGATTTAAATACTAAGCGTCTGGTTTCTTCCCTATTATAATCGTTTTTATAATGTCCTGCTTCAAATAATAGCGTTGGAATACCTTTTTGCTGAAACGAGTCTCCTACACAATTAATATTAAACGAATCGTCGTAAACACCTACTTGCTCTGGGATTTCCTGTTGTAACTGAGTATTAATATGAGTAATTATTGCCATTGCCACTTTTCGGTTTGGCGTTAACGAGTTGTGTTGATCTTGCGATGGACTTAAAAAAGACAAAGTCGCTGGCTTATTAGTTGCTCCTGCAGCAAAAATGGTACGTTGACCATGAAGGTTAAAGCAATACTGAGGCTTAAAAGCATTAAAACAAGCGCGTAATACTTTGCTTTCTGGTTGCGTTAAGTCTTGAGCATCTCTATTTAAATCTATTCCGTTAGCATTTAAACGTGTGTAAGCTTCTGCTCCATCTGGATTAAGAATAGGTATAATTAAGAATGTAAAGGCTTCTAAAATTGGTGTCGCTTCGTCATTATTACTTGTTAATAGGTTTAAAAAATCGAACAACGCTTTAGTAGTTGTGCTTTCGTTACCATGCATTTGCGACCATAATAACACACGCTTTTTACCTGTTCCTATTTTTATAGTATAAATAGGTTGACTATTTACAGAGTGTCCTGCGACAGTAACTAGACAACTTTTTGATAATTTATTTAATAAAGGTTCAATGGATTTGTTGTGAATATAACGACCAAATAAAGCCGATTCCTTAAACACATTATACAAAGAATTAGGTATGGTATTTAACATTGTAAATTATATTGGTTACAAAGGTAAACATTTGAATTGTTACATTTGTAAACAGAATAAAATTCTAAATGCAAGACTGTTTGTTTACATTTGGATACAAGCTCACGCTCTAGTAACGATTAGAATTGAGGATTATTCAATAGAATTATATTTAAAATAGCAAAACGCTTTATTTCAGTTCTTTAAATATGATTATATAATGTAAATATTTAATATATAATTTTATATCTTTAAACTTATTAGGAAAGAATTTATAATATGTTTACATTTGTAACGTTGAATAGGAACTACAATGTGTTTACAATATTAAACAAATGATTAACAACGAAGCGTTTGCCAAAAGGCTACAAAAAGTGATTGATTTTTATGGAGAAAGTGGTTCTTCTTTTGCCGAAAAAATTGGTGTGCAACGTTCTACCATTTCTCACATTTTATCTGGTAGAAATAAACCAAGCTTGGAATTTGTTTTAAAAGTACTTTCCTCCTTTCCTGAAGTTGAATTGTATTGGCTTATGAATGGAAAAGGAATTTTTCCTGCCGAAACTAAAACTGAAGAAAAAATAATTGAGCCTCAAAAAAAAGAAGTCTCGAAATTAATTTCGGATTCCGATTTAAATTCCGAGTCTTCATTGTCTAAAAAAATCCCTTCTTCTAAAAAAGACATTGAACGAATCGTCATTTTTTATAAAGATGGTAGTTTTAAAAATTTTGAGAATTCTTAATCACAGGCTTATTTTTTTCAAATACGCGATTCTTACGACTTTTAATTAATTGTATAGAAATCTCAGTTTTCTTTTATTAATTTTGCACAAATTAAGAATCTATGAGATATTCCATTTTATTTGTTTTGTTTTTAAGTTTAACTAGTTGCTTTACTTCTGAGCGTAATTGTAAAGATTTTAAAACTGGTGAATTTTATAGCGAAATCATTACAAAAGATTCTATATATAAATCTGTATTTACGCGAACAAAAAACCTGCAAGTTGAACGTTTTAGAGGTAAAATAGATTCTGCCGAAGTGCGCTGGATTAACGATTGTGAACTAGTTACAAAAACCATTAATCCTAAAAACAGAGCTGAGCGTAAGGATATTCATTTTAAAATATTGCAAACCACAGATTCCTCATATACTTATGAGTATTCCTATGTTGGAGAAACGCAAAAGCAAAAAGGGATTGTCTATAAAGTTAAATAATAGTAGCAACCAGTTTTGAACATAACATAAAGGTTAACGTTAGTATATGAAATTTCACCAAAAAAAAACCTTAGTACTAAAACTGCTTAATGTACTGCCTGGTAACTTAGGGTTTTTATTGTATCATAAAATACAGAAACGTACCTTTAAAAATTTAGACAAAAATATTAACGCCAATACTAGCAGCTTCACAGCGTTAAAGCATATTTTAAATACTGTAAATTTTGATTTAAAGAATAAAACTATTATAGAAATTGGGTCTGGATGGCTCCCATTAATGCCTTATATTTTAAAAGCTGAACAAGACTGTAACACCATTTATACTTACGATTTAAACGCACATTACAATACAGAGTATATAAAGCGTTTAGATGCTTTTTTTAAAACTGAAAAACAGATTAGTTTTAAAAAGAAATCTGGAGATAAATACAATTTACCAGAATTTATAGAGTATTATCCTAAAACGAATATCATTAACAGCAACTTACCAAAAGAGGCTAGTTTGGTGTATTCCAGGTTTGTTTTAGAGCACGTGCAGCCAAATGATATTTTAGAAATGCACAAAAAGTTTTATAACGATTTGTCTAAGGATACTTACATACTACATCTCATTTCGCCAAGTGACCACAGAGCGTATTCAGACAAATCGTTGTCTTATTACGACTTTTTAAAGTATTCTGAAAAAGAATGGAATAAAATACAGACAAAATTTGATTACCATAACCGATTGCGCTTACCACAATACTTAAATATTTTTGATGAAGCTGGTTTTGAAGTGGTTTATTTAGATCACGATACAGTAAATCCTAAAAGTGATAAATACAAAAAATTTAAAGCTTTAGACTTACACAAGGATTACACTATTTTTAAAGAAGAAGATCTTTTAGCTGGTTCTATAAATGTGTTGTTGAGGAGGAAGTAGAATTGATAAGATTAAAATTATGTATTATTAATTTTAATTATATGGGTTTTTCAATTAGTTCTCCATTTATAATTCTCTTTAAGTCATTTATTGACTTCCCTTTTTGACTATTAAATCCATAATTAGCCAATCCAATTCCAAATCCTATCATAATTAGAGGTAACATTAAAAAAAAGGGATTTACACCTTGGTTTATAACTCCATTAATTCCCTACTTCATAACCACTTTCTAGCAATTCAATTTTTAAAGCGTTTTTCCATTTCCCTAATTCATCAAAAGGAGTGTATAACACGCCTTGATAGTCAGAAAGTATTTCAAAATTACTTACCTTTTCTTGTAAAACAAAAACGTTTTCTTGACCTAACATACCTAGAAAATAACCTCATTCAAATATTACATTTTGCCTAGCTCTAAACATTGTTTTTTTTGAAGAATCTGTTTTCTTATAAGCCAAATCATCAGCAGATGATAGTATAATCGCAAAATTTACGACGTTAGCATAATCAGAAAATTTTTTTATTATAGTTCTATTTCTATTTGGTTGTTCGTATAATATAATTGGATTTAAACCCAATTCCTTTAAAAACACGGCAGTTTCATTAATCATTCTTTCATTATGACCATGTACTACAAAAACGTCTTTAGTTTTTTGTCTTTTTAATTTGTCTTGTTTTATATCAATTAATAACGATTCCATTTCAGACATTACACCATTTAAATCTGAAAAAGAATTATTAAGTTGGAATGAGTGAAGTTTCGAAATAAATTCTAATTTGAAAACATGAAATTCACGAGCATTCTTAACTGTAATTATATTCTTAAAAGATTTAATGCTTTCAATTACTTTTGAAGAAGATCCAAACAAATTCAAAGTATCATTTTCAATTATTTGAATATCTTCTTTTAAACTATTACTTTTAAACAAAAGCATCAAAACTTTTCTTTCGATATCAAATAATACTTTTTTATTGACTCCTCGTGACATTTAATAAAATTTTAAAACAATTTAGCCTGTCCTGTTTCATCAATATCTAAATCGGAATCCTCGTCAGGTTTGTTTGTATTCGATTGTGGTTCTGTAGTCGGTTTTTCATTATTGTTTTGTGAGACTTCCTCTTTAACCGTTTCTTCATCTACAACATCTATATCTTCTGCTGGAATTTCCTCAGGAGCCTCATAAGGCAAAGGATCTAACAAACTTATTTGCTTAACTTTATCTTTTGTTAATTGGTTTCCTAATGCTGTAATTCCTTTTACTGCAATAAAGTCTTCTAAATTTACTTCTAGATTGTCTTTTCGGTCTTTACCACGTTCTTTGGTAAATTCTACCTCAGCAATAGGCTTCCAGTCTGTAGATACAATTTCGAGTTGCGATTTTTCGTGATCGGAAATAAACAATTCTTCTTTGTCTTCGTTTTCGATTAAAAAACGTTTAACGTAGTATCTCTCCTTTTCGCCATCAAAATAGATTGCAGAAATGGGCTTTTTAGGAATCCATTTTTCCATCACAATCATATCGTCGTCAAAATGAAGCGTTACTTCTGGAGTTACCGTTTTTACAAGTCCTTTTTGGTTAATGATTAGCAGCTTGTCTTCGCCTCTAAATTCGCCAACAAGTTCGCCTCTACCATCAACGTTTAAGCGTTGTACTGCATCGTCAAACCATATTTTACGTGGTTTTAAAGTGGAAACCCCTTTTTCTTTTAATTCAATTTTCTTAATTGGGTATTTGGTCACTACGTTTCCTTTACTAGCACGACCTTTTATTAAAATATCGGCAAAATCAATATCCCATTTTAGCTTTTTAATGCTACCAACTTGTCGTAATAATACTGTAATCACCTCAGCTTCACCATTGGGATTTGCAGAAAAATACCATAGTTTAGAGCCTTTTGTTCCGTTGGTTAAGTCGTATTCTTTATCTCGTGTAATAGAGGTTACAGCAAAACGTTTTATGTAGCTTGCACCTTTGGTACCATCGCGATAAATCATATTATAAATGGTACGTTTATCTTTCTTTTTAAAGACTGCAACGTGTATGATGTCTTTACCAATAAAGGTTTTAGAATCTACTTTTGTGACCATCATTTTACCATCTCCTGTAAAGGCAATAATATCGTCTATATCACTACAATCGCAAACATATTCGTCGCGACGAAGAGACGTACCAATAAATCCTTCTTCTCTATTAACGTAAAGTTTTGTGTTACGTATTACAACTTTTGTAGCATCGACATCGCCAAAGGTTCTTATTTCTGTTTTGCGCTCACGTCCTTCGCCATAGTCTTTTTTAAGCCTTGTAAAATATGCAATAGCATAATCTACAAGATTTGCTAAATGGTGTTTTACCTCAGCAATTTGCTCTTCTAAAGCATCGATTTTTTGTTGTGCTTTATCGATATCGAATTTTGAAATTCTTTTTATTCGAATTTCCGTTAAGCGTGTAATATCTTCAACAGTAATCGCACGTTTTAAATGTTTTATGTGTGGCTGGAGGCCTTTATCAATAGCATTAATTACACCTTCCCAAGTGTCTTCTTCTTCAATATCGCGATAGATTCTGTTTTCTATAAAAATACGTTCTAAACTTGCAAAATGCCATTGTTCTTCTAATTCACCAAGCTTTATTTCTAATTCTTGTTTTAATAGTTGAACTGTATTGTCTGTACTTCTTCGAAGCATTTCGGTTACACCAACAAACAATGGTTTATTGTCCTCAATAACACAACCTAATGGTGAAATTGAGCTTTCGCAACTTGTAAAAGCGAATAAGGCATCAATGGTTTTATCTGGTGATAATCCTGAAGGCAAATGAATTAATATTTCAACATTTGCAGCAGTATTATCTTCAATCTTTTTAATCTTAATTTTTCCTTTATCGTTCGCTTTTAATATGGAGTCGATAAGCGACGATGTTGTGGTACCAAAAGGAATTTCGGTAATTGCCAATGTATTTTTATCGACTTGCGAAATTTTGGCGCGAACACGCACTTTTCCTCCTCGCAAGCCATCGTTATAATTAGAAAAATCGGCAACTCCTGCTGTTGGAAAATCTGGCAATATGGTAAAACGCTTTCCTTGTAAATGTTTTATAGAAGCCTCAATTAATTCTATAAAATTATGAGGTAATATTTTTGTGGATAAACCTACTGCAATCCCTTCTCCACCTTGCGCTAACAATAGCGGAAACATTACTGGTAAGTTTACTGGCTCTTTTCTTCGACCATCATAACTTTGTTGCCACTCGGTAATTTTTGGATTGTAAACAACGTCTAATCCAAATTTAGAAATACGCGCTTCAATATAACGAGAAGCTGCTGCACGATCGCCTGTTAGTATATTTCCCCAGTTTCCTTGTGTGTCTATTAATAAATCTTTCTGGCCAATTTGCACCATTGCATCTGCAATACTCGCATCTCCATGTGGATGGTACTGCATGGTGTGACCAACAATGTTTGCTACTTTATTATAGCGTCCATCGTCCAAATCCTTCATAGAATGCATGATACGTCTTTGTACTGGCTTAAAACCATCTTCTATTGCTGGTACTGCTCGCTCCAAAATTACATACGATGCGTAATCCAGAAACCACTCTTTGTACATTCCAGTAATTCTGGTAATGGTTTCTTGTGGTTCTTGGTTATCTAGATTCTCGTTAGTTAGGTCCTCGTTTTCTTCTGTCATATTATTTTATCACACTTTTTGTGCGAATTTTAATCAATACAATTTAATTTATCAATGAAAAAATTTGAATATTCAATATTAGAGATATCACTATAATATTTTGTTCCTTGCAATCTAATAGAACTAATTGGAGAATTTTTTAAAAGTAAAATATCTTTATTTCTTAATTTTCCAATCAAAGTAAAATCAGAACAATTTATATCTGCACTATGATAAAAAGTTACAATCTTGCCATTTTCTAGTTTAAATTTAACAAATGAGCGATCATTTTTATATTTACTTGCACAACCTAAGTCACTATCAAGGCTAATATAAACCCATTTATTTCCATTATAATTTTTTAAACTAATATACAATCCTGATTCTTTTTCTATCTCATAATATTCTGTAGTAATTATTTTTACATTATCGAATTCGTCAATTCCGTTCATTTTATAATGGCAATTATCTCTTCTTTCTTTTATTTTAAGTTTAATCTCTTTTTCTCGTTTTTCAACTTCTAGTCTTCTTGAATTATTAATTGCAACCATTCTTAAAGAATCCTTTTTTAAACGAATTCTTTTTCTATTTAATTCTTCAAATCTTTCTTTCTCTTCTAATTCTTCAATTTTCTTAATTCTGAGTTGCTTTCTATAATTTAATATGGAGTCAAATTTTTTCTTGGCCTTTTCCATTTCTTCATTTATTATCAAAAATTTGGACTCAACATAGCCATTATATTTTTTATATTTTATATTCCAAAACTCATCACCAACATAATTTAAAATATTACACTCTTTTCCTTTTTTAAACTTTATTAATGTACTTGAAGATACTTCAGGCTTCTTTAAAACATAAGCAGTTCCTGTAAATTCTGTAACAATATATTTTTCTTGAGAAAAAATAGAAATTGAAAACAATAAACAAATAAAAACTAATTTTAATCTCATAACTTCTCTTCCTCAATTAAATCAACCTCCACTTTCAAATTATCAATAATAAACTCTTGTCTGGTTGGTGTGTTTTTTCCCATGTAAAACGATAGCAATTCTTCAATAGACATATTATCGTCTAACATCACAGGATCTAACCTAATGTCTTCACCTATAAAATGCACAAATTCGTCTGGCGAAATTTCACCAAGTCCTTTAAATCGAGTTATCTCTGGTTTAGGTTTTAGCTTTTCTATAGCTTCTTTTCGTTCTTCTTCGGAATAGCAATAAATAGTTTCCTTTTTATTACGGACTCTAAACAAAGGAGTTTGCAAAATATACAAATGACCTTCTTTTATTACTTCAGGAAAAAACTGAAGAAAAAAGGTGATTAATAACAATCTAATGTGCATACCATCAACATCTGCATCTGTTGCAATTACCACGTTATTGTAGCGCAAATCTTCTAAAGACTCTTCAATATTTAATGCGGCTTGCAATAAGTTGAATTCTTCGTTTTCGTAAACAATTTTTTTACTTAAACCATAACTATTTAATGGCTTTCCTTTTAAACTAAAAACGGCTTGTGTGTTTACATCGCGAGACTTTGTAATACTCCCAGAAGCGGAGTCTCCCTCTGTAATAAAGAGTGTAGATTCTAAATTTCTTGGGTTTTTAGTGTCTCCAAAATGTACACGACAATCGCGTAATTTCTTGTTGTGTAAACTTGCTTTTTTTGCTCTGTCTTTGGCTAGTTTTCTAATACCAGATAATTCTTTACGCTCGCGTTCTGCTTGTAGAATTTTACGTTGTATTCTCTCTGCAGTTTCGGGGTTTTTGTGTAAATAATTATCTAAATAGGTTTTAAGAAAGTCGTTAATATATGTTCTAACCGTTGGCAAATTGCCTCCCATATCTGTAGAGCCTAACTTTGTTTTGGTCTGGCTCTCAAAAACTGGTTCCATTACTTTAATGGCTATGGCAGAAACTACAGATTTTCTAATATCTGAGGCATCGTATTGTTTGCCATAAAAATCTCTAATGGTTTTTACTAAGGCTTCTCTAAAAGCATTTAAATGTGTTCCTCCTTGTGTGGTATTTTGTCCGTTTACAAAACTGTTATATTCTTCGCTGTATTGTATTTTGCTATGTGTTAATGCCACTTCTATATCATCACCACGAAGGTGGATAATTGGATACAACAAATCAGATTCGGCTATCTTTTCGGCTAATAAGTCTTTTAAACCGTTTTCACTAAAATATTTTTCGCCATTAAAAACTATAGTTAAACCAGGATTTAGGTACACGTAGTTTTTAAGCATCTTTACGACGTACTCTGATCTAAATTTGTAGTTTTTAAAGATGCTTTCATCTGGTATAAAAGACACTTTGGTTCCTTTTCTTCGGCTAGTTTCTTCTAAAAGTTCTTGGTCTATAAGGTTTCCTTGTTCAAAATCTGCTGAGGCACTTTTACCATCTCTAGACGATTCTACTCTAAAATAAGAGGATAATGCATTTACTGCCTTTGTACCAACACCATTTAGTCCAACCGATTTTTTAAAGGCTTTAGAATCGTATTTTCCACCAGTATTCATTTTAGAAACCACATCAACCACTTTCCCTAAAGGAATACCACGTCCATAATCACGAACAATAACTTTGGTGCCTTGTATGGAAATTTCGATAGTTTTACCTGCTCCCATTACAAACTCATCGATAGAGTTATCGAGCACTTCTTTAAGTAAAATGTAAATACCATCGTCTGGCGAAGAGCCATCACCTAATTTACCAATGTACATACCAGGACGCATCCTAATGTGCTCTTTCCAATCGAGCGAGCGTATGTTATCTTCGGTATATTTGGTTTGTTCAGACATAGAATTGAGTGGATTTTTGTGATAAGACGCTAATATAATACAACGCTTCAAAAAATGAAACAGCTCCTAAGGAAAGTAATTAACAATACACAGCTAAAGTTGTTGAGAACATTGGCTTTTGAACTATTTTAGTACAAATTACAGTTTTTGAAGTGAAATTTCTTCCGCTTTAGCTTTAATAAATTGATTTCTGGTGTGTATTAAATTGAACATATAGCGTTTTAAAAATAATACATTTGCTAATTGTCCGAAAATCCCAAAAGGCGATTGAAATTGAAACTTATCAATCATAACCGTTTTGTCGTCTTCTGTAATAAAAATATGCTCATGCTTGAAGCTTTTGAAAGCTCCTGAAACCATTTCGTCTGCGAAATACTTAGGCGACTCAAATGCAGTGATTTTTGAGGTTAACTGTTGCTTTATACCAAAATGAATGGCTTCCCAAGTTACCCATTCGTTTAAACCAATTAATCCAGAGGTTTTACCAGCAATAGCTTTTTCGTTTGAATGTTGAAGCGATTGTGTATGAAAATCGATGTTTCGGGATAAATCAAAACAGGTTTTTATATCTGCGTTAATACTTGTTTTAGTTTCTATTAGCGGCATAAAAGATTCTTTGACAAGCACAGAACAACAGTATCAAATGCATTGTCTTTATTGTATAATTAAAGATAAAAAAAACGAGATGAAAATCCATCTCGTTTTTGTCTTAATTCTTTAATCTATTTTTTTGATTCTTAATTCTTGAATCTTGATTCCAACTACACATTAAACAAGAAATGCATAACATCTCCATCTTTAACAACATAAGTCTTGCCTTCTACTCTCATTTTTCCTGCTTCTTTTACCTTGGCTTCACTTCCGTACTCTACATAATCGTTATATGCAATCACTTCTGCTCTAATAAAGCCTTTTTCGAAATCTGTATGGATTACTCCTGCGGCTTGAGGTGCTGTTGCGCCAACATTAATAGTCCAAGCACGAACCTCTTTAACGCCTGCTGTAAAATACGTTTGCTGATTTAATAATTTATAAGCAGAACGAATTAATTTTGCCGATCCTGGTTCGTCTAAACCAATATCTGCTAAAAACATTTGGCGTTCTTCGTAATCGTCTAATTCATTAATATCTGCTTCTGTTCCTACTGCTAGTACTAAAACCTCTGCGTTTTCATCTTTTACAGCGTCTTTTACTAAGTTTACATAGTCGTTACCAGAAACTGCACTGTTTTCATCTACATTACAAACATATAATACTGGCTTTGCAGTAATTAATTGTGCTGGTTTCACAAACTCTTCTAAATCTTCTTCAGAAAACTCTAAGGCTCTAACAGATAGACCTGCTTCTAAACCTGCTTTTAATTTTAATAAAACCGCTTCTTCTTTTTGAGCCTCTTTATTACCGGTTTTTGCAGCACGCTTAACTTTGTCTAATTTTTTTTCTACAGTTTCTAAATCTTTTAACTGTAGCTCCATATCAATAGTTTCCTTATCTCTAATAGGATCCACATTTCCATCAACATGTACAATATTATCGTTATCAAAACAGCGCAATACATGAAGTATAGCATCAGTTTCTCTAATATTACCTAAAAACTGGTTCCCTAAACCTTCTCCTTTGCTCGCTCCTTTTACTAAACCTGCGATATCTACTATTTCTACAGTAGCTGGCAAAACACGCTCTGGATTAACTAAAGATTCTAATTTTTGTAATCTTGGGTCTGGTACATTGACCACACCTATATTTGGTTCTATAGTACAAAACGGAAAGTTTGCACTTTGCGCTTTAGCATTTGATAGGCAATTAAACAAGGTTGACTTCCCTACATTTGGTAATCCTACAATTCCTGCTTTCATATATAATTGTTTTAAGCCTGCAAATATACTATTTATCTTAGTTAGTACAGTACTTTATATAATAATCGTATAAATTTTGATTTTAATGTGTTTTTTATATTATTTTAACTTTTTAAACACAAGATTGTTAATAAAATTTAAGTTTTATGAGGTAAATACTAATATTTATGTTCAATTTTGTTTATAACTAATCAAAACCAATTTAATATGAAAAAAATCATTCTTTCAGTCTTTTTTACTCTGAGTATCACTTTTATGTTTGCTCAATTCAATGTCTCTGGTACAGTTACAGATAGCGAAGGTAATCCTATTCCTGGAGTAAATATTGTAGAAAAAGGCTCTTCAAACGGAACTGCTACAGATTTTGATGGTAACTATTTACTCTCTGCTAATTCTACAGGAACTTTAGTCTTTAGCTATGTTGGTTATGGCACGCAAGAAGTCAATATTGATGGACAGGCAAACATTAATGTCACTTTGGTCGATGGCGAGGCTCTAGACGAAATTGTTTTAGTAGGCTCCAGAAGTCCAAAAAGAACAGTTACAGATACTTCTGTGGCTATTGATATTATAGATATTCAAGAGGTAACCACGCAAGTTGGTAAGGTAGAAATTAATGAATTGCTACAATATGCTGCACCTTCATTTAACGCAAATAAGCAATCAGGTTCTGATGGTGCAGATCACGTAGATCCAGCATCATTAAGAGGTTTAGGTCCAGATCAAACACTGGTTTTAATAAATGGCAAACGTCGTCACCAATCGTCTTTAATCAATTTATTTGGTACACGTGGTCGTGGTAATACAGGTACAGACCTTAATGCAATTCCTGCAGCATCTATTAAACGTATAGAAATACTTCGTGATGGTGCTTCTGCTCAATATGGATCAGATGCAATTGCTGGTGTAATTAATATTGTATTAAAAGACAATGTTAACGAATTTACTGGTGCTGTTAGTTATGGCGCTTATAGCACAAACGCAGATGTAGATACAAGTGCATTTTTAGATGGTGATTATGGCGTTTGGAATACAGATGGTTTTAGATTAGACACAGATAGAGATGGTAATGCTATTGGAGACGACCAAAGTTTCGATGGAGGTTCGCTTAAAGTTACAGCAAATTATGGTGTGAAAATAGGAAAAGAAGGTTATGCTAATTTTACCACAGAGTATTTAAGTAAAAACAAAACACTACGTCCTGCCTTTGATTTTAGAAAAGGATTTGGTGAAGCTGCTATAGATGGTTTTAATTTCTTCGGAAACTTTGCACTTCCAGTGTCCGATAATACAGAAATTTATGCCTTTGGAGGAAGAAACTATAGAGACACAGATGCTTATGCGTTTACTCGTAATGGTGGCGAACGCGTTGTAGAATCTATATATCCAAATGGATTTACACCAAGAATAACCTCAAATATAATAGACAACTCCGTTGCTGTTGGTGTAAGATCTGAATTGGCTAGCGGTTGGAAATTAGATATTAGTAATACTTACGGAAAAAATAATTTCCACTACTACATTAAAGGGACTTTAAACGCTTCTTTAGAAGATGGCTCTCCAACAGATTTTGATGCTGGTGGACATAGTTTAAGTCAAAACACCATAAATTTAGACTTTTCTAAATACTACGATAATGTATTAAGCGGAATGAATTTAGCCTTTGGAGCAGAATATAGAACAGAAAATTTTATAATTTTTGCTGGTGAAGAAGGCTCTTACGGAACGTACACTGAAAATGGTATTCTTATAACAGATCCAGAAAACCAAACACAAGCAGAAGATGATGATGGCACTCCAAGACCTGGTGGTTCTCAAGGGTTTCCTGGTTACAGTCCAGCAAACGAAGTTGATAGAAGCAGAAGTAATATTTCTTTATATGCAGATGCAGAATTTGATATTTCTGAAACCTTCTTAATTGGTGCTGCAACACGTTTTGAAAACTATAGCGATTTTGGAAGCACTTTAAATGGTAAATTGTCTGCACGTTTAAAAGCTACAGATAACATTAACATTAGAGGTTCTGTAAGTTCTGGGTTTAGAGCGCCTTCTTTAGCACAATTATACTACAACCTACGTTTTACAAATTTTGTTGGTGGTGTTGCGGAAGATACTCAACTATCACCTAACAATAGCCCTGTAACTTCTTCTTTTGGTATTGGAGCATTAAGTGAAGAAAAAGCATTTAATGCTGCCTTAGGATTTACTGCAAGTTTTGGAAATTTCACTGCAACTATAGATGGTTACATGATTAATGTAAAAGATAGAATTGTACTTACTGGTAATTTTGATGCACCACAGATTCCTAATGTGGCTTCTGCACAATTTTTTGCAAATGGAGCAGACACAAAAACCACTGGTTTAGATATTATTTTAACTTATAAGAAAAACTTAGACGATGATAGTGCATTAAGCGCTTCCTTTTTAGGTAACTTTAATGATATGAAAATAGATAAAGTACTCAATGGTGCTTTAGACGAGCAAACCTTTTTTGGTGAGCGTGATAAAGCATTCTTGTTAGCCTCTGCTCCAGATAGCAAATTAAGTTTAAACCTAAACTATAATAAAAAATGGTTTAATGCTGGTTTAACATTTACGCGTTTTAGTGAAGTAGAATTGTTAGATTTCCAAACGTTCGAAGATGTTGCCGATTATGGAACTTTTGAGCAACAAATAGCTGCAGCTACAGATACTTATGGTGCAAAAATGGTAACCGATTTAAACTTAGGCTTTGAACTTTCTAATAACGTAAAGTTAGATATTGGTAGTAATAATTTATTTAATGTGTATCCAGATCAACAAGACGATTGGACAGAAGGTGGTGGTTACTGGGATTCTGTACAAATGGGATTTGGAGGCGCATATTACTATGCAAGAATGAATTACAAATTCTAATAAAACAAATAATCATAAAAAAACCGAGCGTAGTGCTCGGTTTTTTTTATACTTTATGATTTTGTACTATCCATCAGGATGCATAAATTTTTGTTTTCCTAATAATACCTCTTCCGATTCTACATGAGCGTCGTCTGGCACACAACAATCTACAGGACAAACCGCAGCACATTGTGGCTCTTCATGGAAACCAACACATTCTGTACATTTATCTGGTACTATATAATAAATTTCGTCGCTAATAGGCTCTTGTGCTTCATCTGCATCTACAGATTTTCCGTTAGGCAAAACCAACTTTCCATCTAAAGAGGTTCCATCTTTGTATCGCCAATCGTCTGCTCCTTCGTAAATTGCAGTATTAGGACACTCTGGTTCACAAGCACCACAATTTATACATTCGTCTGTTATTATAATTGCCATAGTAATTTTTCGTTTTTGTTTGCGTAAATTTGCAATTGCAAAAATAAAGCCAAAACCCTTCATAACCAAATTGGAATGCAATTACAACAAAGAATTAACGCTTTTGTAAAATTAGGAGCCTTTATAAATCAATTTAGTACTGATAAAATTGATAAAAATGAAGCTATTGACTATAATGATTTGTTTTTTGATGGTTTTAAACATCAAATAAAATTAGCGCAGGAACATAACGGTTGGTTTACCAAAAGCAATATAACATTTGCTTTAAATAGTTGGTCTAATGCATTGACTTTACGCAACATTAGCAAATGGACCAAAACCTATACCTTTACTATAAATGAAGAAAAAAAAGTAGCCATAATTATGGCTGGAAATATACCACTAGTAGGCTTTCATGATTTTTTGTCTGTACTTATTTCTGGTCATAGCGTTTTAGTTAAACAGTCTTCAAACGATAAACACCTACTGCCTTATTTAGCAAAATATTTAGAACATATTGAACCAGAATTTAAAGGGAAAATAGAATTTAGCGACAGTAAATTAGAAGATTTTGATGCAGTAATCGCAACAGGAAGTAATAATACGGCACGTTATTTTGAATACTATTTTAAAAACAAACCGTCAATAATTAGAAAAAATAGAAACTCTGTAGCTGTTTTAACAGGAAATGAAACAGAAACGCAATTACAAGCACTCTCAGAAGACATTTTTAGATATTATGGATTAGGTTGCCGAAATGTTTCAAAGTTATTTGTACCTAAAAACTATGAGTTCGAATCTTTCTTTAAAGCGATGTATCCTTGGAATACTATAATTAACGAAGCAAAATATGCTAATAATTACGACTATAACAAAGCAGTATATTTAATGAGTGAGTTTGATATGCTAGAAAATGGTTTTCTTATGATTAAGGAAGACGAAAGCTATGGTTCACCTATTGCTACAGTGTTTTACGAATATTATGATTCGGAAAAAGAACTAAGAGAAACACTTCAAAAAAACAAAGAAAATATACAATGTGTAGTGTCAGATGGTATTTTAAAAAACGAAGTGTCTTTTGGAGAAACGCAAAAACCAAACCTTTGGGATTATGCAGATAATATAGATACTATTGCTTTTTTGTTAAAAATATAGTTGATAAATTATCAAATTAACACTTTAAAGTCTGCAATAAATTAGGAACTTTGCATTTAATTAAAACTAATTCTTTTTAAATAGAAAGTATAAAATAAATTTCCATGAAAAAACACAATTTTAGTGCAGGACCTTGTATTTTACCACAAGAGGTTTTACAAAAAGCATCAGAAGCTGTATTAAATTTTAATAACGATGACTTGTCCTTATTAGAAATTTCACACAGAAGTAAACCTTTTGTAGATGTTATGGAAAAAGCAAGGAGTTTAGCATTAGAATTACTTGGCTTAGAAGGTAAAGGTTATAAAGCATTGTTTCTACAAGGAGGAGCTAGCACACAGTTTTTAATGGTTGCACTCAATTTATTAGAAAAGCGAGCAGGCTATTTAAATACAGGAACTTGGAGTGACAAGGCGATAAAAGAAGCTAAAATTTATGACGATGTTTATGAAGTAGCTTCCTCTAAAGACGCAGGATTTAATTACATACCTAAAGGTTATGATATTCCTTCAGATTACGATTATTTTCACTGTACCTCAAACAATACTATTTTTGGAACTCAAATGAAAAGCTTCCCAAACTCTCCTATTCCTATGGTTTGTGATATGAGTAGCGATATTTTTTCTAGACAATTAGATTTTTCTAAATTTGATTTAATTTATGCAGGAGCTCAAAAAAATATGGGACCAGCTGGTACAACATTAGTTGTTATTAAAGAAGATATTTTAGGAAAAGTATCTCGTAAAATACCATCTATGATGGATTATAAAACTCATATCGACAAAAGCAGTATGTTTAATACACCTCCTGTTTTTGCAGTTTATGTTTCAATGTTAACTATGGAGTGGCTTAAAAATCTTGGAGGAATAAAAGCTATTGAAGAAGAAAACGAAAAGAAAGCACGTTTAATGTATTCTGAAATTGATTTAAATCCTTTATTTAAAGGCTATGCAGCAAAAGAAGATCGCTCGTATATGAATGCAACCTTTACACTTACAAATGATGATTTAAAAGAAACTTTTGACACGATGTGGAAAGAAGCTGGGATTAACGGCTTAAATGGACACAGAAGTGTTGGTGGTTATAGAGCAAGTATGTATAACGCTTTATCACTAGATAGCGTAAAAGCACTTGTAGAAGTTATGAGTGAATTAGAAAGTAAAGCATAAAAATTTTTACTATAAACAATAATAGTATGCTGTGCATATTTTAACAAAAAAAAAAAAATAGATTTCCGCAATAGCGGAAATGAAAAATAAAAATTTTCGATGAAAGTATTAGCAAACGATGGTGTTTCTCAAAGCGGAATTGACGCATTAGAAGAAGCAGGATTTAAAGTCAACACAACAACAGTAGCGCAAGAGCAATTAATAAACTACATCAATGAGCATGATATAAATGTACTTTTAGTAAGGAGTGCAACTACTGTTCGTAAAGACTTAATAGATGCCTGCCCTAATTTAAAAGTTATAGGACGTGGTGGAGTTGGTATGGATAATATAGATGTTGAATATGCCAGAGAAAAAGGAAAACATGTTATAAATACACCAGCAGCATCTTCTCAATCTGTAGCAGAATTAGTTTTTGCTCACTTATTTACAGGAGTACGTTACTTATACGATTCTAATAGAAATATGCCATTAGATGGAGACACACAATTTAAAAAGTTAAAGAAAAATTATGCCAAAGGAGTTGAACTTAGAGGAAAAACCCTTGGTATTATTGGGTTTGGACGTATAGGTCGTGAAGTTGCAAAAATAGCTTTAGGTGTTGGAATGAAAGTAATTGCAACCGATAAATTTGTTGGTAAAGCAGATATAAAAGTCGAGTTTTATAACGGTCAATTTATTAATGTTGAAATTGAAACAGAATCTATGGATGAGATTTTAAAACATTCAGATTTTATTACACTTCACGTTCCTGCTCAAAAAGATTATGTTATTGGCAAAGCACAATTTGATATTATGAAAAATGGCGTTGGACTAGTAAATGCAGCTCGAGGTGGCGTTGTAAATGAAGTAGAATTGGTAAAAGCACTAGATAGTGGTAAAGTAGCATTTGCTGGTTTAGATACTTTCCAAGATGAGCCAACTCCAGCAGTACAAATACTAATGAATCCTAAAATATCTTTAACACCACATATTGGTGCTGCAACTAACGAAGCACAAGATAGAATTGGTACAGAATTGGCATCACAAATTAAAAGCTTACTTTTAGTCGATAAAAAATAACATATTATCGATTTTTATTGTTAAGTTTTAAAAAATTAAACCTCAAACACAAGTTGAGGTTTTTTTTATGTAATTTGTACCTATAACAATTAAAACATATAATAAAATGGCAGGAATTTTAGATTTACTGAACTCCGATTTAGGAAAAACAATTATTAGTGGTGTTTCAGGATCAACTGGTACAGACCAAAACAAAACTAGTAGCGTATTAACAATGGCTTTACCAGTCTTAATGAAAGCTATGGAGCGTAACGCTTCTACTCCACAAGGAGCTGAAGGCTTATTAGGAGCTTTAAAAGGGAAGCATGATGGTAGTATTTTAGATAACCTTGGAGGTTTATTCTCTGGTGGTGTTAACGAAGAGGTAGTAAATGATGGAGACAAAATATTAGGTCATGTTCTTGGTGATAAAAAACAAGGTGTAGAAAAAATTCTTGGTGAAAAATCTGGATTAGATATGGGATCTGTAGCTAACATTTTAAAAGTAGCTGCTCCAATTTTAATGGGAGTTTTAGGAAAACAAGCGTCTCAAAACAATGTGAGTTCTCCAAACGACTTAGGAGGATTACTTGGTGGTTTACTTGGTGGAAGCGAAGCTAAAGAAGAGCAAAGTTTCCTTGAAAAAATTCTTGATGCAGATGGAGATGGTAGTGTAATTGATGATGTTGCAGGCATGGTTTTAGGAAAAGCAGGAAACAAAGGAGGACTAGGTGGTTTACTTGGTGGTCTTTTTGGAGGAAAATAATAACTACCTTATATAAATTTAAAAGCCAAACTTTAAAAGTTTGGCTTTTTGTTTTCATGCTAATTTTGTATTTTTAAATAAATATATAACTATGAAAAATTTAGCATTAATTGGTTTATTATGTATTGTATTTATAAGCTGTAACACAACAAAAAAAACAGCACTAAACACTAATAACGATGTAGTACAAGAAGGAGATACATTAAAAATTTCTGGAGACAATTTAGAATACGATATTATAATTATTGAACCAGGTTTTAATGCTTGGTTAATATCTACAGCACAACCAGAAGGATATTATTCTCAAAGCTATTTAGAAACTAAAAACCAGTTTTATGTTAATGCTTGGAACAATAGAGTAATAAGCTCTAATTTTAATCGTAATCTATATGAAATGCAAATCAACTATGATAGGAATATAGATTATGGATATGAGGTAAATTATAAATTATACAACTACTTTATTTTTTTTCAAAATAAATACAATCAAAACCTTCTAGGATCAGGAAGAGTCCCTCCAAATTAATATCTTTGCAGCTTCAAAATAATAATAAATGTTGGAGCAATTTAAAAAACGTTGGGAGATTCAAAAAAATTGGCAATTACTCTTTCCATTAATTGGCTTACTCGCAGTAATTTATTCAGCATACAGAATTTCTAATATTATTGGAGAAACCCTTCATTTTGGCATAAAGTTAATAGTAACTTTAATAGTTAGCATTTTACTTATCGCTTTTTTCTTGTTTCTTTTTAAAAAATTAGAACATAAATGGAAAGTCTCTTACAAATGGGAAATGATTTCTATATTTCTTGTTTTTGCAATAACTGGTTCTTCTTCATTAATAATAGGAAAACCAATAATGAAATGGATTGGAATTACTAAAGAAAACTTAAACTTAACAGTTTATTGGATACTTTATATTATTATTGGCTTAATTTTCTATCAAATATTATTAGTTACGTTTGGTTGGCTATTTGGCCAATATAAATTTTTTTGGGACTTCGAAAAAAAAATGTTAAAACGATTTGGTTTAGGACGATTTATTAAATAATGCAAAACAAGCAACAACATATTATCTTTAAGTTAATTACACTCATTGTTGTAGTCGCTGTTTTATTGCCTTCAATTATAAAGTTTAGTCATGCTTTAGAGAATCATAAACATGACGTCTGTACAGATTATCAAACTTCGCACTTTCATACTATAGATTTAGACTGTGAGTTTTATAAGTTTAATATAAACACTCTAGCTTCGTTTACACCTCTAAGTTTTGATATTTTTATTCCTAACAATAATTTTAGTATTACTACATCGCAATATTTATTTATTAGCGAATACCAACGTTTAGGTTTTGCTTTACGTGGTCCTCCTCAAGTTGTTTAAATAGGCTAATTGAAGCTTCTTTGCTTCAACAATAATTTATTCAACTAAAACACACACATAATGAAAATTAAATTTTTTATGTTACTTTTTATAGTAACAGTAATCTCTCATTCTCAAAATACAATTAATGGGACTGTAACAGATGCAACCAATAACTCACCATTAGAGTTTGTAACTGTTTATTTCCCAACCTTAGAAAAAGGAACTATTACAGATGTAAATGGAAACTTTAGTGTTAGCGATATCCCTTCTGGTAACTACAGAATAATTTTTTCTATCGTTGGTTACCAAACAGGTTCGCAAAAACTCTCCATTCCTAATTTAGAAGCTATTAACGTATCGTTAAACCCTTCTGCGATAGAAATGGAAGAAATTATTATCTCCACACCTTTCCACCAATTACAAAGCGAAAATGTAATGAAGGTTGAGCAAGAAAAAATAAGCAATTTACAAGCAAAAGGAGCTGTAAGTTTAGCAGATGGAATTACAGAAATCGCTGGTGTAGAAAGCGTAACTACAGGATTAGGCATTGGCAAGCCAGTAATTAGAGGTCTAAGTTCTAATCGCGTATTGGTTTATGCGCAAGGTGTGCGTTTGGAAAATCAACAATTTGGAGACGAACATGGACTTGGTGTTAGTGAGTCTGGTATAGAAAGCGTAGAAGTTATAAAAGGTCCTGCTTCCCTTCTTTATGGTAGTGATGCACTTGGTGGTGTACTCTACCTAAACCCAGAACGTTTTGCGAATTCAAATAGTAAAACAGCAGATTTTAGTACTCGTTATTTTTCGAACACCAAGGGTTACAATGCGAATTTAGGCTACAAAGCGTCTAGCGATAAATTTAAATTTTTAATTAGAGGAAGCCAAACAGAACATTCCGATTACGACACAAAATCATACAGAGTTACTAATACGCGTTTTAAAGAGAAAGATTTTAAAGCAGGAATTGGCTATCAAAGTTCTAAATTTAAATCAGAATTTAGGTATAATGTAAATCTTTCTAATTTAGGTATTCCTGAAGGCATCGAGATGCAATCTACAGCCAGAACACCTCTAGAACCTTACCAAAAATTACAAAATCATATACTAAGTAGTAAATCGAAATGGTTTTTTAAAAACTCTAGCTTAGATGTTAATTTAGGATACATCTATAACGATAGAAAAGAGTTTGAAGATCATCATCATGGAGAAGAAGACGAGCATGACGAACATTCTGAAGAGGAATCACATGAAGACGAAGCGCACGAAGAAGAGCATGATGATGAGCATGAAGAGGATGAGGCTGCAGCTCTACACATGTCGCTTAGTACTTTTAATTACGATATAAAATACCACTTACCTACTTTGGGTAAGTTTGAAACTATTGTTGGTGTACAAGGTATGCACCAAACAAACGCAAACTTTGGCGAAGAACAATTAATACCAAATGCAACAACTAATGATGTTGGAGTGTTAGCAACATCACATATTCATTTTGAAACTTTTGATGTGCAATTAGGTGCTCGTTTTGATTCTAGAACAATATCTATTTTAAATACAAACAATAAACATTACAACAGTTTTAATGGTGCTGCAGGTGTTAAAACAAATATTGCAAAAAATGTAGTTGCAAGATTAAATTTGGCATCTGGTTTTAGAGCTCCAAACCTAGCAGAACTTGCTTCTAATGGCACACACGAAGGCACTAACCGATATGAAACAGGAAATTTAGATTTAAATAATGAACAAAATTTTCAGACAGATTTAGCTTTAGAATATAAAAACGAACATGTAGAGTTGTTTGTAAACGGATTTTATAATGTAGTAAATAACTATATTTATTTATCTCCAAATGGTGACATTATAGACAATACACCTGTATTTAATTATTTACAAGAAGATGCAAAATTATATGGAGGAGAAATTGGTTTTCACCTACATCCTCATCCATTGGATTGGTTGCATTTAGAAAGTAGTTTTGAAACTGTAACAGGAAAACAAAATAATGGAGATTATCTACCACTTATACCTGCTAATAACCTAAATAATACATTGCGAGTAGAATTTACTAGACCTTGGTTACAGTCTGGTTATGCTTTTGTAAAACTACAAAGTACATTTAAACAAGAAAATACAGGTGTTTTTGAAACTACAACAGATGGTTATAATTTATTAAGTTTAGGGTTTGGAGGAGAGTTTAAACTTTTTGATAATAATTTAAGCTTTAATATTGTTGGAACTAATTTAACTAACCAAGAATACGTAAATCATTTATCGCGATTAAAATCTGAAAATATTTTTAACATAGGCAGAAATATAAGCGTAGGATTAAAATATACTTTATAAACAACTATTAAATTTTATTGTATAAAAAAAGCACTCAAACGAGTGCTTTTTTTTAATCTACTTCTATAATAGTTTCAGAGGTTTTTCCTTTATAAACATAGGTATAAAACCACATAATGGTAAATGTTGGTATCACATCAAAAAATGGGAGTGCTTCTTCTACAAAAGAAACTACTGCAGCTATTTTTCCTGTTCTGCCTTTGTATAGTTTGGTCATAATCCAAGCAGATGCTGGTGCCCAAACAAAATCAAATGGAGGAAAAACATAAGATATATAGCCTACAGCATCTAATAAAATGCTTAATCCTAATTTTTTATAATTGTTTTTGTTTCCTAAATTCATTTATAATGTATTGTTTAATTATTTTAAATATAGCAAATAGTATTCCAAAATAAAGTATGACAGATTTGCATTATTAAGTTTCAAAATAATTCACAAGGATGTAATACTATTTACACTAATGTACTACGCTAAGTTTTCAGAAAAAACAGATTGTAGCCAAATTATTTGTTCTTAAAAATGTCAGTTTTAACTTTTAATTAATAAAGTTTTATGCTCACAAAAGTAGATTTGTTTAACAAAACTGTAACAATTGCTATTAGTTAGAGTCTTTATAACATCAATCAAAACCAATCAAAACACTAAACTAATGAGACTAATTATAAAATTATTCATTTTTTGCTTTGCTTTATTCATAAATGCGCAAGACAAAAAAGGGTACGAAATAACTCGAGCAGAAAGTCCTCCAACTATAGATGGTAATTTAGACGACGCTGTTTGGCAAAACGTTCAAATAGCAACAGATTTTACACAATTTACTCCAGATGTTGGGAACAAGGCACCTAATAATAAGCGTACAGAAGTTAAAATGACTTATGATGATTCTGGCATATATATAGCTGCTTATTTATATGACGATTCCATGGATATAATGCGCCAATTTACGCAGAGAGATAATTTTGGTCAGTGCGATTTTTTTGGTGTAATATTTAATCCAAACAACGATGCGCAAAACGATACCAAGTTTTTCGTATTTAGTTCTGGCACACAGGCAGATGCTGTTGCAACACCAAGTATTGGTGAAGATTTTGGTTGGAATGCAGTTTGGGATAGTAGTGTTAAAATTGTCGAAAATGGCTGGATTGTAGAAATGAAAATACCTTATAGAGCATTGCGCTTTACACAACAAGAGGATCCTGTTTGGGGCATTCAATTTCAAAGACAATACAGAAAGACGAGAGAGCAAAGTACATGGAATACTATAGATCCAACTAAAGGAAATAGAGGTTTATATCATGGTGAATTAAAAGGATTAAAAAACATAAAGCCTCCTACTCGATTAAGTTTTTATCCTTACGCATCAGGTTTAGTAAGCACTTTTGATGGTGAAACAGATACCGATTTTGCTGCTGGACTAGATATAAAATATGGAATTACAGAAAATATCACATTAGATGCTACATTAATTCCTGACTTTAGCCAAGCTGGTTTTGATGATGTGCAACTTAATTTAGGACCTTTTGAACAACAATTCGCAGAGCAAAGACAGTTTTTTACTGAAGGTGTAGATTTGTTTAACAAAGGAAATTTATTCTATTCGCGTAGAGTTGGAAACCATCCATCATCACGTCCAAATCTTGATGATGATGAAGAAATTACTGAATTTCCAGAAAAAGTTCAATTACTAAACGCTGTTAAAGTTTCTGGAAGAACTAAAAAAGGGTTAGGGATTGGTTTTTTTAATGCCATTACCGAAAAAACTTCGGTTAAAATAAAAAAAACAGAAAACGTTTTAAATCAAAACACAGGTTTAGATGAAACACTTACATCTTACAGAAATGAAGTGGTAGAACCGCTAGCAAATTACAACATTATGGTTTTAGACCAACAGTTTAACAAAAACTCTTCAGTAACCTTAATTAACACCAATGTTACAAGAAATGGTGATTTTAGAGATGCAAACGTTACAGGATTATTGTTCGATTTAATAAACAAAAAAAATACTTATGGAGCTATAGCAGAAGCAAAAATGAGCACCTTTAATGATGTCGAAAACAAAGATAATGGCTATAGTTTAAGACTTGGAGCTGGCAAAAATAGTGGTAAATTTAGATATAGCGCAAGTTATAGTTTTGCCGATAAAAATTACGATATTAATGATCTTGGCATTCTCTTTAGAAATAATTACAGTAACTTTAGTGCAGACGCTAGCTACAGGATTTTTGAACCTACTAAAACACTAAACAACTATTATATTGGGAGTTGGTTTAATTACAATCAACTAGCAAGTCCAAATACATTTACAGGAGCTAATACTGGCTTTAACTTTAATGCGCAATCTAAAACGTTACACAATTTTGGTATAAATGCTAATTGGAACATAGGTAAACAATTCGATTACTTTGAGCCTCGTAATGGCTTTGATAGTTATTTTATAACGGAGGATTATGCACAAACAAACATTTGGATGTCTAGTAACTACAACTTATTTTTTGCTTTAGATGCTAATTTTGGATATGGACGCTTTTTTGACGACGACAGAAAAAACTTTAATAACTGGTGGTTTGGTTTAGAACCTCGTTTTAAATTTAACGATAAGTTTTTAATGGTTTTAGGTTTTGAGTATGACGATTATACAGGAGATAGAGGCTACATAAACGGTCAAAACATAGACGATAGAATTATTTTTGGACAACGCGATCGCTTAGATATAGAAACCAGTATTTCTGGGAGCTATAATTTTAACTCCTTTAATGCGTTAACGCTAAGCTTTAGAAACTATTTAAGTACAGTAACTTATGATGATCAAGCTTATGTATTGCAAGACAATGGATATCTAGCAAAATCTGATATTTACACAAAAAATAATGTTGGAAGTTCTGCCAATTTTGATCCAGATATTAATTTCAACACGTGGAACTTAGATTTAAGTTATACTTGGCAATTTGCGCCTGGTAGCCAATTAACAGCGTTGTATAGAAACCAAATATTTAATTTTTCTAATAACTCTGAAGCTGGTTATTTTGATAGTATAGACGATTTATTTAAACAAGAACAACGCAACACGTTTTCGTTAAGAATGGTCTATTTTATTGACTATAATGATATAAAATCTGTTTTTAAAAAGAAATCTTCTTAATTGCTAATAACAGTTTAAAGTAGTACTTTCATAGCCTTAAATTATAATAATGATTCAGGCAAAAAATATTCATAAACACTATGGCGATTTACATGTTTTAAAAGGTGTAAATGTTCATATTAAAAAAGGTGAAGTCGTCTCAATTGTTGGAGCTTCTGGCGCAGGAAAAACAACTTTGCTTCAAATTTTAGGCACTTTAGATCGTATTTCGGCTAAAAACGATAGTGAACTCATTATAAATAATAAATCTATTACTAGTTTAAACGACAAGGAGTTAGCTAAATTTAGAAATGAACATTTAGGGTTTATTTTTCAGTTTCATCAATTATTACCAGAATTTACAGCTTTAGAAAATGTTTGTATTCCTTCTTTTATAAAAGGAAACTCAAAAACCGAAGCAGAGAAACGCGCTAAAGAACTTTTAGATTTTTTAGGCTTATCGCATCGCTACAACCATAAACCAAACGAATTATCTGGTGGTGAACAACAACGTGTTGCAGTGGCTCGTGCTTTAATTAATAATCCTGAAGTTATTTTTGCCGATGAACCTTCTGGTAATTTAGATAGCGAAAGTGCAGAAAATCTTCATAATTTGTTTTTTAAATTACGAGACCAATTTGGACAAACCTTTGTTATAGTAACGCATAACGAAGAATTAGCAAATTTAGCGGATAGAAAGCTAACTATGGTAGATGGGAAGATTGTTTAGTGAGTTTATAAATGACAAAAAAAATAAATAAAAAAGACCTCAAAGAGTTTCTAGACGCTAAAGTAGAATTATACAATAGGCCAGACTTTATTTCTAGTGATCCCATACAAATACCACATCAATTTTCTAAAAAAGAAGATATTGAAATTTCTGGTTTTTTAACGGCTACAATAGCTTGGGGAAATAGAAAAAGCATTATTAATAATGCAACCAAAATGATGGCATTAATAGACCATTCGCCTCACGATTTTATAATAAATCATAAAGAATCAGATTTAGAAGCTTTGCAACCTTTTGTACACAGAACATTTAACGGTTTGGACTTTATTACGTTTATAAAAGCATTACAAAATATTTATAAAAACCATAATGGATTAGAAGCTGTTTTTAGTAAACATGCCGAAAAACACTCACTACAAAACGCTATACATAAATTTAAACACACTTTTTTTGAAATTGAACATTTACAACGCACCCTAAAACACGTTAGTGATCCCTTAAAAAACTCTGCTGCAAAACGTATAAATATGTATTTACGTTGGATGGTACGACCAAATAATACAGGTGTTGACTTTGGGATTTGGGACAGCCTCTCTCCTGCTCAACTCTCATGTCCTTTAGATGTGCACTCAGGCAATGTTGCCAGAAAACTAGGATTGCTTAAACGACAGCAAAACGATGGTAAAGCTTTAGCAGAATTAGATACAGCTTTACAAAAGCTAGACGCTTCAGATCCTGTAAAATATGATTTTGCACTCTTTGGATTAGGCGTATTTGAAAAATTTTAATGCTTTATAAAACCACAATTTAAACTTTTACGTAAATATAGTGTTGACAAACAAAAGCCCTAAAAACAATGATTAAACCTAACTTCCCTAAAAACGAACGTGAGAGAATTTCCTGCGTAAGAGAATATAAACTTTTAGACACATTGCCTGAAAGTGATTTTGACAATATAACAAATTTAGTATCAGCTATTTGTGATGTGCCGATTTCATTAATAACACTTTTAGATACCGAACGTAATTTTTTAAAATCGCATCATGGATTAGATATTAATGAGTCTCCAAGAGATATTTCTTTTTGTGGACACGCCATTTTACACAACGACCCTATTTTTATTGTTGAAGACTCTAGAGAGGACGAACGTTTTAAAGACAATCCTTTAATTGAAGGCTTTAAAGCCATATTTTATGCTGGTGTACCTTTACGAAATGAAAAAGGTTTGGCATTAGGTACTTTATGTGTTTACGATCATGAGCCAAGAACCTTATCCAAAAATCAAAAAAGTGCGTTAATAGCCTTAGGAAATCAAGTAATGAATCTTTTTGAACTAAGACTAAAAAACAGATTGTTAGACGAAGCACAACAAGAACTTACCATAAGAAACGCAGAGCTTAATACCTTTGCGAGCCATGTTTCGCACGATTTAAAGTCTCCTTTGTCCAATATTATTTCATTAACAGAATTACTAAAAGAAGAAAACAATAACAAGCTTACTGAAGAATCTGCCACGTATTTAAACTACATCGAAGAATCTGCAGATACATTAAAAGAATATATAGATGGTATATTATTACACTACAAAGCTAGTGAACTTGTAAATGCCAAGAATAAAGATGTTAAACTTGAAAGTTTATTTGAAAATGTAAAAAATATTCTCATCTTAAAAAGCGATGAATTTAAATATCCAACGCAAGGAACTGCACATAACATTAACGAAGCTGCAATAACTCAAATACTATTAAATTTAGTAGATAATGCTTTTAAATATAACAATAAGGTAAAGCCCTTAGTTACTGTAAATTATAACGAAAATAAAGACTCTCATATTTTTTCGGTTACAGACAATGGACAAGGTATTGCAAACGATAAAAAAGAAACTATTTTTAAACTCTTTAATAATTTAGATATTAAGGATGCAAAAGGTAAAAAAGGTACTGGAATTGGGTTATTTACAGTAAAAAGTCTTGTAAAAAAATTAGGAGGCGAAATCCGTTTAGAATCCGAATTATCAAAAGGCTCTACATTCACATTTACTGTTTCTAAATAAAAAAAGCGACTAAAATGTTAAACACTTTAGTCGCTTTTTTAGTTTATGTCTTTAGGTTTTTAACCTTTAGTCCATGCTTTTCTTAATTTCTTTTCTGCTTCAGTTGCAGTTGCTTTTTCTGATAAAGATTTACCCATTGTGTACGATTGTGTAAGTGTTGTTTTAATTACAACTTCTTTCCGATTTCGTTCTAATTTTACCTCTACATCTTTTCCTGGTTGCCACATAAATACTTGACCAAAAACTTGCTGTGCAGTTTCCATTGTCACTGCTGTACCATCTATCATTTTAATAATATCTCCAGATTGTGCTCCAGCATCATTCCAAAAACTATTATTAGCAACTAAACCATTAAAAGCGATGGTTCCATTGTCTTGGTTTGGAGCAACAATAAGCGCTCCATCATTTTGGATATAGTTAGTTTTAACTTTAGATTCTGCTATTTCTAAACCTACTTTATTAAAAAATACGTTATAATCAATTGGTGTTCCGCCAACAACATGAGTATTTAAAAACTCTCCAACAGAAGGATAGGTCATTGCAGTAATTTCTTCAATTAACTTATCGTCTTCAAAAGGTTTGTTTTTACCATATTTATTAGATAATTCTTTCATTAAAGATAAAATACCACGTTGTCCATTACTTTCTTCACGCATTAAAATATCAATACACATCCCAATTAAAGCACCTTTTTGATACACATTATAGTATTGCGAAGCATAAGGCTCGTCTAAAACATTTTCACTCATTTTAGTAAAACTCATACTGTCGTTCATACCAGAAGCGCCTTGAATTTTACCCATAATTTTAGTGTAAAATTCATCTTCAGACACTAAACCTTGATCTACTTGAAATAAGGTTGCAAAATACTCTGTTACACCTTCATACATCCATAAATGCTTAGAAAATGTTGGGTTGTTATAATCAAAATAATGAACATCTTCACTGTGTACACTTAATGGTGTTACAATATGAAAAAACTCGTGTGATACTACATCTATCATACTTTCAAATAAAGCAGAGTCTGGCATTGCTTCTGGCAATACAACTACAGTAGATGTATGGTGTTCTAATGCACCATAACCTTTAGGAGCAGTGTCTTCTTGACCTGCTAAATACAAATAAATATCATAACGAGGCGTACTATCTATATCTCCTAAATATTCTTTTTGCGCTTGCATCATTTTTTCCATTACAGCTTTAATCTTTGCTGCAGAATGTATTTTGTTTGGAGAATAAACACTTAAAACTATTTTTATATCACCAACTTTAAATTCTTCAACATCTAACTCACCATAAAACATTGGGTTATCTGTTATATCAAAATAACGAGGTGCAAAATAGCTTGTAGTTATTGTTTTTCCGTCTTTACTTTTCTCAGATTTAGTTTCTTGTAAAGCAGAAGTTCGTTTAAAACTTGCAGGAGCAACAACATCTAAGTTGTATTGTGCATTTTTAAGCGAATCGAAATACCCAATAAAACCATGAAGATTTAATACATAGTTAGTAGTCTCAATATTAGTTCCTGCTGGAGAAAATGGATTCTCACCTCCTATTCCACCATAAGATTCTGTATCAAAAGTATCGTTTACATAATACTCAATTTTATCTAAGTTTTTAGCATCACTTATAATCCAAGTATTAATATCTTCTTTTTTTACAGATAGCTCTTCACCTTTATAATTATAAGCTTTAAAATCGTCAATATATTTACCAAAATCACTAACAGAATATGTTCCTTGTACAACTCTTGGTAGTCTGTACGTAACAGTTTCGGCTGTAAAACGTCCAGGATTAATGGTTACAGGAGCTTTATCGTTCACCACTTTAGTTAAATCTAAAGTTGTTTCGATTGGAGAGCTTGAAGCTAGTGGCAAGGATGCTGTTTTGCTAGATCCACAACTAACAAGTAATACACTTGCAAATACAAATGTTAAAATACTATTTTTCATAATTATTATTTAGTTATTAATTTCTATTAAAGTCTGACGCACAAATTTATTAGTTGTTACTTCTATTTAACTTAAGGTTATGTTAAATTTGAGCATGCAAAACCCATTAATTAGTATTCTAATCCCTTTTAAAAATACACAAGCTTATTTAAAGGAGTGTTTGTACTCCATTATTAACCAAACATACACCAATTGGGAAATCTGTATTGTGGACGATCACTCCACAGATAATAGTTATGTTTTAGTTGAAAGCATTGCGAAAACCGATAATAGAATTAAATTGTTTAAAAATAATGGTAAAGGTATAATTGAAGCCTTAAAACTAGCTTACAACAATTCTAATGGCGAATTAATTACCAGAATGGATAGTGATGATATTATGCCAAATGAAAAATTAGAGATTTTATCCACAAACCTCATTACAAACGGAAAAGGATATTTAGCGACTGGATTAGTACATTATTTCTCTAAAAACGGAATTAGCGATGGCTACAAAAAGTATGCAACTTGGCTAAATAACCTCACTAAAAAAGGCACTAACTACAGCGAAATATATAAAGAATGTGTAATTCCTTCTCCTTGTTGGATGGTCTTTAGAGAAGATTTTGAAACTTCTGGTGCTTTTAATAGCAATACGTATCCAGAAGACTACGATTTAACCTTTAGGTTTTACCAAAACAAACTAAAAGTTATTCCTTGCGATACTGTTTTACACCATTGGAGAGATTACCAGACTAGAGCTTCCAGAACAGATGATAATTATGCCGAAAACAGTTTTTTAGATTTAAAACTATATTATTTTTTAAAATTAGACTACACTAAAAACAGACCACTAGTACTTTGGGGAGCAGGAAAGAAAGGAAAACTTTTAGCTCAAAAACTAATAGCTAAACAAGTTAAATTTACTTGGATTTGCGATAATCCTAAAAAAATAGGCAAATCAATATACGAGGTTGTATTAAAACCGTATCAGGCATTAGAGACTATACAAAACGCACAAACTATTGTATCTGTTGCAAATCCTGAAGCTCAGTTAGAGATTACACGCTATTTATCAAGCTTAAAAAAACAGCCTACGACAGATTATTATTTCTTTTGTTAAAATCTTAAAAAGGTGTGTTCTTTTTGTCGTTTCATTTTTTATCTTTGACCAACTAATTTACTATGCAGTTTAAACACCCAGAACTTCTTTACGCATTATTTTTACTGCTAATTCCTATAATTGTTCATTTATTTCAGCTTAGGAAATTTAAAAAAGAACAATTTACAAATGTCGCTTTTTTAAAAAAAGTGACCATGCAAACCCGTAAAAGTTCGCAAATAAAAAAATGGCTCACATTACTCACACGTTTATTATTATTGGCTGCAATAATTTTTGCTTTTGCTCAACCGTTTACTGCTAAAAACGACACCTTTAATAAACCTAATGAAACGGTTATTTATTTGGATAATTCTTTTAGTATGCAAGCTAAAGGCGAACAAGGCGAATTATTTAAACGTGCTGTCCAAGATTTAATATCTAACGTCCCAGAAAACGAACAAATATCCTTATTTACTAACGAGGAAGTATATAAAAACACCACTATAAAAGCGATTAAAAACGAGTTGCTTCAGCTTAATTATAGTGCCACTCAATTACCTTATAATGCGTCATTATTAAAAGCTGAAAAATTATTTAGTAAAAACAATACTAGTAATAAAAATGTTGTCTTTATTTCTGATTTTCAGCAAAAAAATGAAGGGTTAAATGCTAAAAACACAGGTAATATTAATTATAATTTTGTGCAATTAACACCTGTAACAACTGCTAACATTTCTATAGATAGCGTATTTGTTTCTAAGCGTATGGCTAGCAATTTGGAGCTTTCTGTTGTATTAAAAAAACAAGGTAAAACTAACGAAACTGTTTCTGTAGCATTATACAATAACAATGTATTACTAGCAAAATCAGCAGTGGATATTACCGAAACTGCCACAACAACATTTACACTACCAGCTAACCAAATTATTAAGGGACGTGTTACTATTACAGACAATCAATTACAATACGATAACAATTTTTATTTTAATATTAATGCTATCGAAAAAATTAAAGTGCTAAGTATTACTGAAGCTGACGATTCGTTTTTAAAGCGTATTTACACAGAAGACGAGTTTGAGTTTACTTCTACAAAAAGCGAAACTATAAATTACGCACTTATAGACAGCCAAAATACTATTATTTTAAACGAATTAAACAGTATTCCTACTGCATTACAAACGGCTTTACAAGCATTTACAAACAAAGGTGGAAGCTTAATTATTATTCCTTCTGCCAAAATAGATATTACTAATTACAACCAATTGCTTACCCAGTTTGGATTTTCTAAATTTTTGGAATTAAATACTAGCAAAAAACGATTAACAACCATTAACTATTCGCATCCATTGTTTGCAGATGGTGTTTTCGAAAAACAAGTTAAAAACTTTCAATATCCAAAAGTAGAAAGTTATTATTCGCAATCTCAAAATGGCGCTTCGGCAGTTTTGCAATTTGAGGATAACAAACCTTTTTTATCGCAACGGAACTCTGTTTATGTATTTAGCACTGCGCTAAACACTAAGAATAGTAATTTTAAAAACATTAATCTTATTGTGCCAACGTTTTATAATATGGCACGCTTTAGCCTAAAACAAACCGATTTATATTACAACATAGGGAAAGAAAATAGTTTTGATGTGGCTGTAGATTTACAACAAGATGCCGTATTAACGCTTAATAATGGCACTGAAAGCATAATACCATTGCAACAGTATTACAATAACAAAGTAGTAATCACAACCAACGAAACACCTAGTAAATCTGGCATTTATGAGGTGGCAAATAAAACTAAAAACATAAAACAAGTAAGCTATAATTATAACAGAAGCGAAAGCCAATTAGCGTATCAAAATCTTGAAAATTTAGACTTTGGGACTGTTTCCAACACCATAGAAACTGTTTTTAATACCATAAAAAGTAACTCTAAAATAAATGCACTATGGAAATGGTTTGCTATTTTTGCAGTAATTCTTTTAATAGTTGAAATGCTCATCTTAAAATATTTTAAATGAACGTACTCATAAAATCTGCTACCATTTTAGATTCAAAAAGTGAATTTCATAATAAAACAGTAGATGTTTTAATTGAAAAAGGTAGTATTTCCGAAATTTCAAAGTCTATTAAAAACACTAAAAAATTCAAGGAAATAGCCTTAGAAAATCTATACCTTTCTAATGGTTGGTTTGATAGTAGTGTGTGCTTTGGCGAACCTGGTTTTGAAGATAGAGAAACAATTGATAACGGATTACGAACTGCTGCAAAATCTGGTTTTACAACCGTTGCCATGCAAGCCAACACCAATCCTGTTACAGATAGTAATAGCGCACTTTTATTTGCACAAAACAAATCACAAAATAATTTAGTTAACCTACTCTCTATAGGCGCTTTAACAAAGGGAAGCGAAAGTAAAGATTTAGCCGAATTGTTTGACATGCACACTGCTGGATCAGTTGCTTTTTACGATTATAAAAAGGCCATTTCCAATCCAAATTTATTAAAAATCGCATTACAATATGCAAGCAATTTTAATGGCTTAGTCTGCTCCTATCCACAAGAAAATAGAATTGCAGAACATGGCGTAATGAATGAGCATATTGCAAGCACAAATTTAGGATTAAAAGGTAATCCTAATTTAGCGGAAGCGTTACAAGTAGCTCGCGATTTATTTTTACTAGAATACACTAATGGAAAACTACACATTCCAACAATTTCTACTGCAGAAAGTGTAAAACTTATACGAGACGCCAAAAAGAAAAAGCTAGATGTAACATGTAGCGTTGCAATCCACAATTTAATACTTACAGATGAAGCTTTAAATGAATTTGATACCAAATTTAAAGTACAACCACCTTTACGAACGCAACACGATATTGATGCTTTAATTGAAGGCGTAAAAGATGGTACAATAGACATGGTGACTAGCGACCATAACCCAATTACAATTGAAGGTAAAAAAGTAGAATTTGATTTCGCAGATTATGGAACAATAGGCCTTGAAAGTGCTTTTGGAGCCTTGCAAACCGTATTTACCACAAAAAAAACAATAGAGTTACTAACTAAAGGTAAAGAACGCTTTAGCACAGAAAACTCTAGCATTAAAGTTGGAGAAATGGCTAATCTTACGCTATTTAATCCAGATAGTAAATACATATTTTCAACACAACATATTATCTCGACTTCTAAAAACAGTATTTTTTTAGATTACCCATTAAAAGGACAAGTTTATGGTGTAATTGCCAACAATAAAATGGAATTAAACTAATGACAGAACAAACAATACAAGAAGGTAAAACATTAGCCATTGTTAGTTATTTAACCTTTGTAGGTGTAATTATTGCAGTGATTATGAACTTAGAAAAGAAAAATAATTTTGTATGGTTCCACGCCAGACAAATGATAGGTTTAATACTTCTACTTATATTTTCTAATGTTACTGAAAAATACGTAAATAGCACATTAGGCACAGCCTTTTGGTTTGTAACTTTTGCGTGTTGGTTATATGGAATTATTACTGCTGCAACAGGAAAACACAAGCCTATTCCTGTTATAGGTGAGTTATTCCAAAAGTGGTTTTCTAATTTAGGACAATAACATGAAACAATTATCATTATATCATATTGTTAGAGAATCTTCTCTAAAAGAAAATGCACCTTTACTTATCCTTTTTCATGGTTATGGTAGTGATGAGAACGACTTGTTTTCATTTGCATCAGAATTACCAGAGGAGTTATTTATAATTTCAGTAAGAGCGCCTTATGCCATGCAACCTTACGGAAATGCTTGGTATGCTATTAATTTTGATGCCGAAAAAGGAAAATGGAGCGATAATGAACAAGCCATAGAATCTAGAGATGAAATCGCTAAATTTATAGATGAAGCTGTTGAGAATTATCCTGTAAACAAAAATAATGTGTCACTACTAGGCTTTAGTCAAGGCACCATTTTAAGCTACGCAGTAGCATTGAGTTATCCTGAAAAAATTAATAACGTTATTGCGCTAAGTGGCTATGTTAACGAGGATTTGTTTGATGTTAAAGACGCTTCAGCATATAAACACCTTAATTTTTACTGTTCTCATGGTAGCGTAGATCAGGTTATTCCTGTAGATTGGGCAAGGCAAGCACCAAAATTTCTTTCTGCACTAAATATTAATCATCAATACAGTGAATTTCCTGTTGGACATGGTGTTGCACCACAAAATTTTTATGAGCTTAAAGAGTGGTTAAAAAAACTAATTTAAAGGATATAAGAGGTGTTCTTCAACATTAAACTTAAGTTCTTGTTTATCGTTTATAAAATAAGTAATAAATAACTCGCCACTAAATTGTCCATCGCTAAACTCTGCCAAAACCCATTTATGGTTTACGAGCCTCACGTTATTTATTAGCATTTTACGGCCTTCGCTAGAGCCATAAGGAATTATTGGATGCTCCTCGCCTTTATAGTCGTTAAGCGCAAATAATTCGTCTTTAACCATTTTAAATACCACATCACTATCGTAGCCTTGGTTGTCGAAATAAGTAATGGCAGCATCATTTCTATCGACACTAAATTGAGAGTATTCAAAAATTTTATCTTTTGAAATAGAATCTGAGGTTTTGTAGTTGTTCACTTCAGTTTTATAGTCTTCAATGACTTTCATATTATTTTCTATAATTTTTTTGGAGTTCATAAACATAAATAACACTAGTAACAGCGTAAAAATGAATAAGTACATAAAGATTCTATTTTTCATATAGTATGTAATATAATTAAATGGTTATTTGTAAAGTATCGTAAGCTAAAAAAACGTTTTCTGGTAGATTTTGTTGTACCTCATCATGAAAGCCTAATAAATGACTAATATGTGTTAAGTAAGCGCGTTTTGGTTTTAAATAGGCAATAAGTTCTAAGGCTTCCGCTAAACTAAAATGCGAAATATGCTCTTTTTCGCGTAAAGCATTTACAACTAAAACTTCTAGATTTTTAAGCTTGTTTAATTCTTCAGTTTCAATAGTTTTCATATCTGTTAAATACGCAAAATCTTTAATTCTATACCCAAATACTTGCAAATTATGATGCATTCCATTTACAGGTATTACTTCAAATTCATCTAACTTAAATGGTTTGTTGTCAATAATATTAATGGTTAAATTTGGTGCTCCAGGATATTTATTTTCGGTAGTAAAAATATAGTCAAAACGTTGCTTAAGCTCACTTATTACACGTTTGTGTGCATAGATATCGATATCGCCTTGTTTAAAAAAATAGGGTCTAATATCATCTAAGCCTGCTGTATGATCTGCATGCTCGTGTGTAAACAAAATACCATCAATCGTGTTGCAATTTGCACGTAACATTTGCTGTCTAAAATCAGGACCACAATCAATAACATAATTAAAGTCATCAATTTCTATAAGCACAGAAACGCGAAGTCTTTTATCTTTTAGATTAGGACTTAAACATACAGGATGCATACTCCCAATTACAGGAATTCCTTGCGATGTACCAGTACCTAAAAATGTAACTTTCAAAAACTTTAAATTTTGAAAACAAAAATAAGTTAATTTTTTTGTTTGATACGCATATTTAATACCTTTGTGTTGCACAAATACTGCTTAATCTATTATGGAAATTACGCTAAAAGGAGACAAAGAAATTGAAAATATTCCGTCTATAAAGGACAAAGCATTACGCATAAATCTTAACGAAAACATTTACGGTTCTTTTTCAGAAATTGGCGCAGGACAGGAAACTGTTCGCCAGTTTTTTAGAGCTGGTGGAGGTTCTGGGACTATCGCCAAAGCAATGTCTGCTTACGATAAGGATTTTAGTGATGCTATTTATGGGATTGAAGATGATAGACGCTACGTAACCGAAGCACGTTTACGTAAAATGTTAACGCACGAAATTAATTTAATAGAGCAACGTATTACTAGAGATAAGCATCCTAACAAAATGTTTTTTAGTTATGCTAATACTGTTGCAACTATTGATTTTGCTAAAAAATATAAAGGCCATGGTTGGGTTGGTCTTAAATACCAAATTGATGCTAGCCAAGAGTATAACGAAATTATTTTACATATTCGTTTTAAAGAAAACGATGCACGTTTACAGCAAGAAACTTTAGGTAAATTAGGAACAAACTTAATTTATGGTGCATTTTATAAGTATAACGAGCCTCGTAAATTATTACGATATCTCTACGACCACTTAGACAAAGACCAAGTAGAAATAGATACAATTAACTTTTCTGGACCTGTTTTTAAAGATGTAGATAACCGTTTAATGAGTTTGCAACTTGTTAAAAATGGGATGACAGATGCTGTAATGTTTGCACCAGATGGTAATAATGTGTTACCTGCAAGAGTGCTTTATAAACGAAACATTTTAGCCTTACGTGGTAGTTTTAGACCTGTAACAAAGGTTAATATGGACATGTACAAAAAATCTTTGGACATGTTTTTAAAAGAAAATAAAGTTGACGAGGAAAAAACTCAAGTAATTTTCGAAATTACACTGTCTAACTTACGTGCCGAAGGAGAAATTGACGAACAAGATTTTATGGATCGCGCAAAATTATTGTGCTCATTAGGTCAAACTGTTTTAATTTCTAACTTCCAAGAATATTATAAACTTGTTGAATACTTCTCTCAATACTCTAAAGCGAGAATGGGATTAGCCATGGGCGTTAATAATTTGGTAGATATTTTTGATCAAAAATACTACACACATTTAAGTGGTGGAATATTAGAGGCTTTTGGAAAGTTATTCTTTAAGGATTTACGTGTGTATTTATACCCAATGAAAAACGATGATGGCACACTTACAACTAGCGAAAACCTTAAGGTACATCCTCGAATGAAGGAATTATACAAGTTCTTTAAATACAACGGAAAAGTAGTTGATATTGCAGATTACGACCCTTCAACTTTAGAAATATTTTCGAGAACAGTACTTAAAATGATTTCAAAAAACGAAGATGGTTGGCAACAAATGCTACCAGAAGGGGTTTCTAATTTAATTTCTGAGAAAAGCCTATTTGGTTGTGAAACAGAAGAAATTCCGCATAGAGAATAACCTAAAAAATAGCCTAAAGAATAACCTAAAGAATAAAAAAGAAGATAAATTAAATTAAATTAAAAAAGGCGACCAGTTGGTCGCCTTTTTTAATACTTAATAGTTCTATAACGCTAATATTTGTGCTGCGTGATCTTTGGTCTTTACTTTATCTATTACATGTGCCACTACGCCATTCTCATCTACTAAAAACGTTTTTCTGTGGATGCCATCGTAGGTTTTACCCATAAATTTTTTCTCTCCCCAAACTCCAAAAGCGTTAATTACTTCTTTGTCTTCATCTGCCAATAAAGGAAACGGAAATTCATATTTATTTCTAAAATTTGTTTGTCTTTTCTCAGAGTCTACACTAACTCCCAATATAGAATAGCCTTTATCTTGCAAAGTTTTGTAATTATCTGTTAAGTTACAAGCCTCTGCAGTACAACCAGGAGTACTGGCTTTTGGATAAAAGAAAACAACTAGTTTTTTTCCTTTATAATCCGATAACGAAACTGGTTCTCCATCCTGATTATTAACTGTAAAATTTGGTACTTTATCACCTTGTTTAAGAGTATTCATAGTTGTAATTTTGAAATTAATTGATTTGTAATCAAAAATACAACTTATGACTAAACAAGAAAAGGTAGATTTTGTTATAAATACGTTAAATGACTTATATCCAGAAATACCTGTTCCGCTAGACCATAAAGATCCTTATACGCTATTGGTTGCTGTGTTGCTTTCGGCACAATGTACAGATGTTAGAGTTAACCAAATTACTCCATTATTGTTTGCTGAAGCAGATAATCCTTACGATATGGTAAAACTTACTGTTGAAGAGATAAAGGAAATTATTAGACCTTGTGGTTTATCGCCAATGAAAAGTAAAGGTATTTATGGATTGTCTCATATTTTAATAGACAAACATAATGGGAAAGTACCTCAAAGTTTTGAAGCATTAGAAGAATTACCAGCAGTTGGACACAAAACAGCTAGTGTTGTCATGTCGCAAGCCTTTGGAGTTCCTGCATTCCCAGTAGATACTCATATACATAGATTACTATATCGTTGGAATTTAACCAATGGCAAAAACGTAAAACAAACCGAAAAAGATGCCAAACGCTTATTCCCAAAAGAGTTATGGAACGATTTACATTTGCAAATTATTTGGTATGGTCGCGAATATTCGCCAGCAAGAGGCTGGGATTTAGAGAAAGATATTATTACCAAAACTATAGGTAGAGCTTCTGTTTTAAAAGATTATTACACTAACAAAAAATAATAACCTAAAAACTCTATATCGTTTAATATAGTCCTACTTTAATAGAAATAAAAAAAGTCCTGAGACTAATCAGGACTTTAACAAAGTTTAGTTGAGAAGCGCTTCAAACTTCATCTTATTGCAATCTATAACACTTAAAGCTTTTGAGTAACTAAGAAGAAAGTTTACGGTTTCCTTTTTAGGGTTCATTTCGAAATTTTGTGATTTAGGTTTTTTTGAGTAGAGTTTTGCCATCTAATTTATTTTTGGTTACACTACTCTAAACGTCACAAAATATATATTATTGTATTAGTTAGTTAAAATAATATTATGCTTATCAATTATTTTACGCATATTAATTAATGCATAACGCATTCTTCCTAATGCTGTATTGATGCTAACACCAGTGCGCTCAGAGATTTCTTTAAAACTCATATCATTATACATACGCATAACTAGTACTTCTTTTTGGTCGTCTGGTAACTCATCAATTACTCGTCGCACATCATCTTCTACTTGCGATTTAATAATTGTTTTTTCAGCATTTAAGCTACTGTCACTTAATACCGAAAAAATACTGAACTCACCACTATTATCAAATTTTGGCATTCTATTATTTTTTCTAAAGTGATCTATAACTAAGTTATGAGCAATACGCATTACCCAAGGTAAAAATTTACCTTCTTCGTTGTAAGAGCCACGTTTTAAGGTTCTTATAACTTTAATAAATGTGTCTTGAAAAACGTCTTCAGCCAAATCTCTATCAAAAACTTTAGAGTAAATAAAACTATAAATACGTTGCTTGTGTCTTTTTATTAACATTTCTAGTGCACTTTCGTCACCATTAATGTATGCGCTAACCAATGTAGCATCAGAAATTGTTTCTTTTCGCATAATAATCACTTTTTTTAAGCGGAAGTAGCCTTCCAACTTGGGGTTTAAAATTTAAAAAGTAATATTATGCTATAGGCAGAGGTAAATTAAATAGTTTAGTATGAGTCAAATATAACAACAATCATTCCTAAAAAACAAAAAAAAATTAAAGTTTTAACATTTTATTGCACAATAAATCATTTTTTAAGCTAATGTAGAAGTCGTATCTTTGCAAATCTATATTTCAAAAAACCCTATGAATATTAAGCTTTCCGAAGTAAATCCTAAAAAAAACATCATCATTAAAGGTGCAAAATTGCATAACTTAAAAAATATTGATGTTGTTATCCCAAGAAACAAATTAGTAGTCATTACTGGTTTATCAGGTTCAGGAAAGTCTAGTTTAGCCTTCGATACATTATATGCCGAAGGTCAAAGACGTTATGTAGAAAGCCTTTCGAGTTACGCTAGGCAGTTTTTAGGACGACTCGATAAACCCAAAGTAGATTACATAAAAGGCATTGCGCCTGCCATTGCAATAGAGCAAAAGGTAAATTCTACCAATCCACGTTCAACCGTTGGTACCACTACAGAAATTTACGATTATTTAAAACTATTATTTGCAAGAATTGGTAAAACCTACTCTCCTGTTTCTGGCTTAGAAGTAAAAAAAGATACCGTTACAGATGTTTTAAATTATGTAAAGACTATAGCTGAAAATGAAAAACTACTCCTTCTCGCTCCTATTTATTTAGAAGAAGGTCGCACAATTGAAGACAAGCTAAAAGTTTTAAACCAACAAGGTTATGCGCGAATAAAAGTAAATGATACTGTACTTAGAATTGATGAAGCTGAAGCAGTAAAGAAAAAAGATAAGCTCTTTTTAGTAGTTGATAGGATTGTAACCAAAGATGACGACGATTTTTATAATCGTCTCGCAGATGCCATACAAACTGCCTTTTTTGAAGGTAAAGGCGAATGTTATATCGAAACATTAAAGGACACAACAACTAGACATTTTAGCAATAAATTTGAATTAGATGGCATTACTTTTTTAGAACCTAATGTGCATTTATTCAGCTTTAATAATCCTTATGGAGCCTGTCCAAAATGTGAAGGTTATGGAGATGTTATAGGTATTGACGACGATTTAGTAATTCCAAATACAGCACTTTCAGTTTACGAAAATGCTATTTTTCCATGGCGAGGCGAAAGTATGAGTTGGTATAGAGACCAATTGGTTAATAACTCTCATAAATTCGATTTCCCAATTCATAAACCTTATTTTGAGTTAAGTGACGCTCACAAGCAATTAATTTGGAATGGAAACACATATTTTGAAGGACTAAACGCTTTTTTTGCAGAGTTAGAAAGTAAAGCTTATAAAATACAAAACCGAGTAATGCTATCGCGTTATAGAGGAAAAACTAAATGTAAACGTTGTAATGGCAAACGCTTACGAGAAGAAGCAAATTATGTAAAAATTAGTAATGCTACGCTTACCGATTTAGTTGAAATGCCTCTAAATAAACTTAGCGTATTTTTTAAACAACTAGAGTTAAACGACTACGATACACAAATCGCAAACCGATTATTAAAAGAAATTAATAACAGATTAGAATTTTTAAGTAACGTAGGCTTAGACTATTTAACGCTAAATCGAAAATCGAATACACTGTCTGGTGGAGAAAGTCAGCGTATAAACTTAGCCACTTCATTAGGTAGTAGTTTAGTTGGCTCAATGTATATTTTAGACGAACCAAGTATTGGATTACACCCAAAAGACAGCGAACGCTTAATTTTAGTTTTAAAAGCATTACGCGATTTAGGAAATACTGTTATTGTTGTTGAGCATGACGAAGATATAATGAAGGAAGCAGACCAGATTATTGATATTGGACCAGAAGCTGGCACCTTTGGAGGTCACGTTGTTGCAACAGGAACTTATAAAGATATTTTAGCTTCAGATTCCTTAACTGCTCAATATTTAAATGAAACGCTTAAAATTGAAGTCCCTAAAAACCGACGTACCTCTAAGTATAATATTGAGGTTAAAGGTGCGCGAGAAAACAACTTAAAAAACATAGATGTAAACTTTCCGTTAGGCATGCTAACTGTTATTACAGGTGTTTCTGGTAGTGGAAAAAGTACACTCGTAAAAAAGATTTTATATCCTGCGTTACAGAAAAAATTAACTGGTTTTGGAGATAAACCTGGTCAGTTTTCAGAATTAAAAGGAAATTTTACCAACGTGCAACACATTGAGTATGTGGATCAAAATCCAATTGGGCGCTCCTCGCGTTCAAATCCTGTAACATATATAAAGGCTTACGACGATATTAGAGCCTTATATTCTAAACAAAAATTAAGCACAATTAGAAACTACCAACCCAAACATTTTAGTTTTAATGTCGATGGTGGACGCTGTGAAACCTGTAAAGGTGAAGGCGAAGTAACTATAGAAATGCAATTTATGGCAGATGTGCATTTAGAATGTGAAACCTGTAAAGGAAAACGGTTTAAAAAAGAAGTTTTAGAAGTTACATTTGCAGATAAAAATATAGACGATATTTTAAATCTAACTATTGATGATGCTATTGCGTTTTTTGACACTAACCACGTAACTAAAATAAAAGATAAATTACAACCCTTACAAGATGTTGGTTTAGGTTATGTTACTTTAGGACAAAGCTCCTCTACCCTTTCTGGTGGTGAGGCACAACGTATTAAATTAGCTTCTTTTTTAGGCAAAGGAAATAAAAAAGACAACACCTTATTTATTTTTGATGAGCCAACAACTGGTTTACATTTTCATGATATTAAAAAGCTACTAAAATCTTTTAATGCTTTAATAGAAAACAAGCATTCTATTATAGTTGTTGAGCATAATTTAGAGCTTATTAAATGTGCAGATCATCTTATAGATTTAGGACCTGAAGGTGGAGAAAATGGAGGATACTTAGTAGCAACAGGAACACCAGAAGACATTGTGAAAAATAAAAAAAGTGTTACTGGTCAATATTTAAAAGAAAAGCTCTAGACCTTTAATAAAACGTAAAGGCAAAAACCAAAACACCAATCATTGCAATAATAACAACAGGTAAAAAGGTTAAAGTTGTTAAACTCCCTTTTACAATACTATTAAGCCAGCTTTTTTGATAAAAACGTTTTATGGCTACAATTAAATATATAAATACTGAGAAAAATATAATCGCATCTATCCAATCTGGTATATCTGTGATTAAATTTACACCAACTATTATACTAAATACTGTAAATATAAACGCAAAAAAGTAAAAGCTAAATACGAGATGATGCGAGTATCGTCCTGTTTTTCTGTAGAAAAGTTTTAAGATTAAAGCAAACAATGGCAACACAAAAAACATAGCTATAGGAATCGTATCGTAAAATGCTTGCAAGATGCTTCCGCCTTTTCTGGATTTGTAAAATTTTAGTGTTTGAGCATAAAGCCGTTTTATAAACGCGCTGTCACTATCTTCCATTCCCATCGCTTTATAAATTTTTTCATTTGAAGCATCTACTGCAATCAAAGAATCAACTTTACTTTCACTAAATTTAAAATTGATAAAACCAGAGTTATTAAAATCTTCAGTATTTACTATAGAATCTATTTGCGTTTCATTCATTCCTGTTAGATGCGCATTATCCTTAAGTGCTTTTCTAACCTCCTCTCTTTTAATAGAATCTGTAACACGTTTAGCTTCTATAGCAGCAAAATAGACTGAGTCCTTAACTTTATTGTTGGTTAAAGTGTCTGATACTTTGTTACTTTTTAATGTTTTAGCCAAATTATTATCTAATTCTGTAACCTGTTTTCTTACATTAAAGGAATATAAAAAGAAGAAAACAATAGAAATAAACAAGTACAATTGTGCAGGATGCAAGTACAATAAACGCTTTCCTTCTATAAATTTTGCTGCCAAATAACCTGGTCTAAATAATAACGGGAAAAAGCTTTTAAAAAAACGTGCATCGAAACTAAAATAATTAGCCACTGTGTTATAAAAAAGTAAACCTAAAGTGAGCTCGTCTTTATCTTTTTGACCACAATGTGGACAATATTCATAAACTTCATTAAATGGTTGTTCACAGTTTTTGCAATTTTTGATAGCTTCTTTTTTCATTCCTATAGATTGATAATAAAAATAATAAATTAAGTTGTTTTTACTATAATTTAGTTCTAAACCTACTAAATATTTATTGGAATTTATTATGAAACTACAAAGTTTAAAATTAGCACTTTAATAATTCAACGTCAAAGAAATTTTGTTGAAAGACTTTCAGTTTTTAATTATGAAATTAAAAGTTGCTTCTGTCTAAACAGTTATTGTCACTCCAGTGACATCTGTAAAACATCTTCTCCAAAACCAAGCACCACTACAAGTTTCACGAGCCATTTGAACGCTATACTCCCTAAGAAAAATTGTTTGTCTATTAAGAAAAAGTCTTCCTACAAGGGTGTATATTTGACCCTCGTCCAAATTATCAATTTCCAAAATTCTAACTCCAGTCGTAAGATTACCTCCAGGAAACCTAGGGATAATCGTGTATTGGTTTTGCCTAATATCTACTCTATGTATTAAAGTAATATCTATATGGCTCAATTGATTTCGTGGAATATTGGTTCTAAAATCTATAGCTAATAAGCCCATAATAAAAATGTTATTTGAATTTTATTTTTTAAAAGAAGTATGTCCTATTGTTTAATATTTAATAAAAAACAAACAAAAAAGGTTAACATCTTTATTATTAAAATTTATAAAGCACTATTAACGTGGTAGTTATAAATTTTGGCACGTAAATTGAAAACCTATAAAACAAATAGCGTAAGCCGAAAAGCTAAATGAGTAGGCAAAATTTAAATCCTTATTACTATGAAAAAATTAGTACTATTATTTACAGGTTTGTTAATGGGATTAACAACTGTAACAGCAGCAGAGAAAAAAGAGTCTGCAACATTAAAAGGGGAAAATTTAATTACACGCTACAGTTATGCACAACCAATTCAGTTTGTAGAGCGTGGTGTGGAGTTTTTAATTTTTCCTGATGGAAGCTTTGATTTTAATACCAATGTTGGTAATCAAACCTCACCAGGTTATGACGATAACTACTACAGAACACGTACAACAAGACGTGGCTCTATAAACCATACCTTTGGTGCTCCAGGAACACGAGTACGTTATTCTGCGCCTAGAAACAGAGGTGTAATTATCACTCACGATCGTGATGGTAAAGTAAGACGTATTGGCAATGTGTTTGTAAATTATAACCGTTACGACCAAGTTAAACGTTTAGGTTCTGTTTATATGCGTTATAACAGACAAGGTTGGTTAACTCAAGTTGGTGGATTACATATCCATTATAAGAGAAATGGCCAAGTAATTAGAATTACTGGTCATGTAAACTATTGGAACCAAAGTTGTGGTGTTTGTGGTGGAGCAAGTTGCTCAATAAACCATTTTGATGTACATACTGGTTATGATAACGATCATTACAACGATAACACATACAATAACGATGATTTTTACTATTACAAAAGTAATGGTAAAACTAAAAAAGTAAAAAAACTAAAACGTAAAAATCGTGATTATGATGATGATGATGACGACGACGATTAAATAGAAACACTTTAAATATAAAACTCCCAAAGGCTTTGCTTTTGGGAGTTTTTTTGCATCATATCCTATCCCAAATCCATAACCTGAGCATTATACATAAAGTGGTTACGAAAACGCTCTAATTTCGCACTCATGTTTTTGGCAAACACAATGTATTGCGCACTTTTAATACTTTCTGGGATGCGAACTACAGAGTTGTAAATAATATCGTTTTCTGTAAACTCTGCATCTTCAATAACAAAAAGTTTTAATTGGCTAAAATCGATACTGTTTAAAAAATAGAGTTTATTTATTCGTTTTGGCGTACCTATTATGATGTCTTGTCCATAATAAATTTCTTCGCGTTGTTTGTCTATAGCATGTTCCTCGTAAGCACAATACACACGTAAGTCTGAAGCTTTTAAAAATGTTGTAAATTGGTCTTTAAGTGCTAAGGCTTCCGCTTTACTATTTACTAAAATCATAGCTCTTGGCGAATCTCCTTCTGCCATATATTTTAATTTATGCAGAATTCCAATAATTAAAGTAGATGTTTTTCCGCAGCCTTTAGGTCCAATAGCATATAAATTTGCGCCTCCTTTAAGCTTTGGCAAAACAGCTTTTTGAAACGCATTCGCTTCAGAAAAACCATTGTTTTCAATAGCTTCTTTTAATAAAGGATGTAATTTTTTAAAGGACATTTTAAAGAGAATTTTAGTATTAAATCACGAAACTAAAGGTTATTATTGAGTTAGCAAAGTTGTAGTAACTAATTGTTGTGTTGTGCGTAATTAAAATTTTTAATGTTTTAATATTAAATAGGTTTCGACTGCGCTCAACCGGACAGTGTTTTTGAATTACTCATAATTAAATTAATATTATTTTAATATTAAATAAGGTTTTGTCTGCGCTCAACCATATAGTATTGTTAGCACAAACAGTATGCTTTTAAGTCATAGTGTTATAGTTTTCTAACTACAACGTTTTCGTTTTTGGCACGATGCTTGTAATTATGTAATTGTTCAATCTTAAAACAATACAATTATGAAGACATTATTCACACTGCTTTTTACTATGCTAATCGCAACAGTATCTGCAAACGCAACCACCACAACCACATTAGACTCAGACATTCACAGCACTAACAACAGAGGTTATGGTAATTCCTTCATTTTTGTAGAAAATGGCGTTGAATTTTCGGTGTTTCCTGATGGACAATTCGATTTCAATATTAATAATTTGAGATCTAACGTTAATGTTTCTATCAACACAGGAAACGTTAATTTAAACTTTAATTCTGGTTATGATTATAGTGCTTACGTTCAATACGATGAATTTGGCGCAATTATTCAGATTGAAAATATTCCTATATACTACGATTATTATGGACGAGTAAGCCAGATTGGAGAAGTAAACATTAATTATAATAGCTATGGTTATTTAACAAGAGTTGGTGGATTGTACGTACATTACAACCGTTACAACCGTTTTTCTCACTGTTCTGGATTTATAAATATTTATAACAGAGCTTATATTTACAGACCTTGGCATGCCTACTATGTAATTCCACCTGTGAACTATTGCGTAGTGTACAACAGACCTTATAGACAATTTTACACTCCTATTCGTTATAGATATACAAGACCTTATAGAAACAATTACAGACGTACAACTGCTGTAGCTAGTAGAAGAGGAAATCGAGTGGTTAGAAACACAAGATACGCTACACCTAGAGATGGACGTGAAGTAAGAACAAGAAACAACACACGATTAGCTGCAAATAGCAATTCTGTAAGAACTAGAGGAAATACAAGAGGGACTACTAGAAACAACACTCAAATTAGAGAAACTAATACGAGAGGAAATACTAGAAGTACCACAAGAGGTACGACTAGAAACAACACTCAAATTAGAGAAACTAATACAAGAGGAAATACTAGAAGTACCACAAGAGGTACGACTAGAAATAATACTCAAATTAGAGAGAATAACACGAGAGGAAATACTAGAGCAAACACTAACTCTACAAGAGTTCGTAGCAATACAAAATCTGCTCCTGTACGTTCTAATACTAGAGTAACATCTAATACTCGTAAAAGCAACTCTACACAAATTAGAAAAGCGCCTAGTAAAAAAAGTAGAACAGTTAAAAGTACTCCTAAAAGAAACACTCAAAAGCGAGTTGTTAGTAATACAAATAGAACTCGAAAAGCTGCTCCAACAGCGAGAAAAACAACCTCTCGTAAATCGAGCACTAGTAACAGAGGATCAAGCACTAGAAGAGCTGGTCGTCGTTAAAATAAAATTTTTGGTTGGTTAGTAAGAATCCTGCAATAAGTTTGCCTCAAAGCAACGTTGCAGGATTCTTCATTTTTATTTCTCACGTTTTAAAATTTTGTTTAATAGTGTTGTTATATCCTCAGAAAGATTTAATCTATACACCAAAACACCATAAAACACAGAAGCTAACAAGGTTTTTAATATAATATTCACCAGTGGATGAACACTAAAATTCCAGAAGTAAAACAGTAACACACTACCACTAATAAGTAATAACACTTTTAAAGTGGCACTTGTAAAAGGGAGCATATTAAACTTAAGGTTTACAAAAACCAATTTGGATAAATTATAACATCCTATAGCAATACAAGTAGCATAAGCAGCTCCATTAATACCAAATTCTGGTATAAAAATAGTGTTTAACACAATAGTTAAAACCGTTAAAAAAACACCAAAAAACAGTACCATTCTATAATAATCACTATTAAAAAGTATCGCATTATTATTACCTAATACATTATCAAACAATTTAGTTAAGCCAATTAAAAACACAATAAGTAAACCTCCATTATATTTTTCTGGAATTAATGTGTATAACGAGTCAATATTTATTAGAATTAATAAAAATATAAAGCCACTAATAATAAATAGATTTAATGAGCTTTTTTGGTATAAAGTTTTAAGCTCAGGTTTGTTATTTTCGTTTAACAACTTAGCCGTTAATGGACTAGTGATTTGGTGCATCGCTCTAGATGGTACGGCAATTACACTAGCAATATAGATAGCAACACCATAGTAAGCAACGTTTTTAATCTCTATGTATTGACCAATCATAAATTTGTCGATTTCTAAAATAATATTAGCAACCGAACCTGCAATAATTATTAAAAATGCATATTTTAAAACAGCACTTAAATTTTTAATTTTAGAGACTTTTAACTGTGGACGTCTAATGCTAAAGGCATAAATTTTCATGATTAGCATTCTTAAAACATACGTTGCTACTACACCATAAATTAACTCCTCTACAGTAACATATTTTGCATATAAACATAGTAATAAAATAGTGATGCAGACTCTATGAAACACTTCTTTCATAAAATTACCAAATACACTATTCATCTGCACTTTGGTCCACGAATAAAAAATTTCGAAATATGCAAAAGTAATTGCACACACGTAAATTAACCAAGTATAATCCTTAACAATTGGGTTTTCTTTTGCTAGCCACTCTCCTATTACATCGTAAGCAAATACACCAATTAAACCCATTGGAATTATTATTGCTAAAGGCAGTAAAAGCATTAGCATTAAAAAACTATTTTGCGTTTGCCTTGTTTTAAACGAAGAATAAAACTTTACAATCGTGTTGTGAACTCCAAACGCCATTAAAGGCATTAAAATATTGGATGTTGACAGAATAAAAGTGATTAACCCAAAATAAGTATCACTCATAAAATTAGTAAACAAAAACAGCACATTAATCGCTCCAATAGCAAAACCAATGTAAGTGACTACAGTGTTTTTAATAGATTGATTAATTACAATTCCCATTACAGTAACTCAGCGAGTGTTTTGGTGAGATTAAATCTACTGTATTTTTCTATACCTTTTGCATTAGAAACCAATGCTTTTTTTAGAAATAAATTGTACTGCTGAAGAATATGCGATTTCAAATTCGCTTTCTCGTTATAATTAAAATACGCTCCAGAGTTGGTGTCGTTTATAATACGTTCTACATCAGAACCTTTTGGACCTAAAGCAATAAGTGGTCGTTTAGCGTTTAAATATTCAAATAGCTTGCCAGGAATAATTACTTTGGTGTCTTCGGAATCGATTTCGATTAACACTAATAATTGAGATTTTTTTTGAAACTCAACTGCTTCATTATGTGGCACATAGCCAATATTACTTAAACATGTTTTCGAGATAAATTTTTCAGCAGAATCTAAGACATCTTTACTAACAATACCTATGAAATTTAACTGAAGCTTCTCCTCAAAACCCTCAACTTCTTCAATTAATTCTCCTAAAACAGTCCATAAAATTTCTGGATTTCTTTCAGATAATAAAGAACCAATATGGCTAATGGAAAATTTAGAATCTAATTCAACTTGATTAAAGTTTTCTTCATCAAAACCATTTGTAATAACAGTTATAGGCTGTTGAGTTAAGCTTTTAAATTGTGTTTTTGTGTTTTCGCTTGTTACAATAATGTGGTTTGCCGTTTGTAACACTTCAGCTTCTAATTGTTTGTGTTTTCTTTGCGAACTTTTGGTGAGCTTTAATTTTTTGTGGTAACCAATAGTTGTCCAAGGATCTCTAAAATCGGCTAACCATGTGACATTAAGTCTCTTTTTTAACTCTAGTCCAATAAGATGTAGGCTGTGTGGTGGACCTGTGGTAATTACAGTATCTATATTATGCACTTTTATATACTCTTGTAAATACTTAACAGATGGTTTTACCCAAGATTTACGAGCATCTGGAATAAAATAATTGCCACGTATGTAAAGCATAAGGCGCTCTACAAAACTCTGCTTTTTTTTATCCGAAATTATCCCTTTACTAATCACTTTGCTTTTTTTAGACAACAAAAGCGCCAATTTATAAGGCTCAGAAATAGGCTGTTTTATTACAACGACATCACTATTTATATCGTTTACCAAGCTTTCGTCTATAATTGGATAACTAGGGTTTTCTGGACAATACACAATTGGATTTATAGTAAACTCTGGCAAATACTTTACAAATTTTAACCAACGTTGTACTCCTGGTCCTCCTGCTGGTGGCCAATAATAAGTAATGATTAAAACAGTTTTAGTAGTCATACGCTAAACGCTATGCTTGGCTTTTTTGCTTAAAGGAGTAAAACAAACCTCCAAGCAACAATAAGCCTAACAAAAGGGAGCTTCCTAAGGCTATTTGGCTTCCTGTTTTTACTACTTTTGGCTCAAAAATAAATCGTATTGTATGTTTGCCTTTTGGTATTGGCAACCCTCTTAGTAAGTAATTTACTCTATAGTGTGCAACAGGTTTATTGTCTATAAACGCTTGCCAACCCTTGTTATAATACACTTCTGAAAATACTGCAAAACCTTCGTTTAGGTTTTTAGACTCGTAAATAATCTCATTTGGTTTGTACGATACTACAGTTATTGAGGCTAAGGAATCTACTTTAAATGTTTTATTTATGTCTATATTTTGCTTAGTATCAAAAACAGCAACACGTTTATTATCTAAACTATCAAGCGCTTTAATTTCTTCATTTGCAGAGTTCACAGCCTTTAATCGCTCAATAAACCAAGCGTTTCCGTTAGCATCTTCGTTGGTGAAAGCAAATACCGAACCATCTTCCTCTGGTGCAATAATATACTTTGCATTTAACATATTAAGCACGTTTATATTGTTTCTGGAAATGTAAAAATCGTAAATTTCGTTATAACGTTTCAGCTTTGCGGCATGATAACCTGTTAACGAATTATGAAAGTATGATGCTTTTGCAGGCTCTCGCGACGCCAAATCAAACACACGAAAATTAGATTTATCTTTTAAAATCTGAGTATTTGCCTGATCTGCAACATAAGGTTTATTCACTCGTATTGCTGGCACAAAATCGTCATTATTAACGTAACGTTTGTTAACACCAACAAGATCAAATAGTATTAAAGCAGCAAATATGATAATAACTTTAGTGTCGTTTAATTTCTTTTTTATAAAGAAATAGACAGTTGCTGCACTTAATAATACAAGAATGAGAGTTCGTAATGTGTCTTGCGTAAAAAATGTTTTTCTGTCCTCTTTAACGGCATCTACAAAACGCTGTCCATAAGCGTCTCTAAACATTCCATCTCTTGCACCAACAAAATCGAACACTCCTCCTATTTTCAATAACAGAAAAAGAATAGCCAAACCTGCTGTAATTCCAACTGTATATTTTAATGCTTTAAGTTTTTCTTCATCTTTTTCGTAATCATTAAATAAACGCACCAATGCGAAAATCCCTAAAGTTGGAATACACAATTCTAATATAACTTGTATGGAGCTTACTGCTCTAAATTTATTATAAAGTGGTACGTAGTCGATAAAAAAGTCGGTTAAAAATCCAAAATTCTTTCCGTAGGATAATAGTAAAGACAATACAGTTCCTGCTACTAACCACCATTTTAATCTGCCTTTTACTAAAAATAAAGCGAGTACAAACAAGAAAATTACAACTGCGCCAACGTAAGCTGGAGCTTCTACAATTGTCTGATTTCCCCAATATGTTGGTGTTTGTTTAGCTTCTTCTAAGGCTTGTAATGGCGAAGCACCTAAATCTTTAAACGCTTTATAGGTTTCAGAATCTTTTCCTGTATCTTCATAGCTTCCTCCTCCTAAAAAACGAGGAATGTATAGGTTAAATGTTTCTAAAATACCATAACTGTATTCTGTAATATATGCTCTACTTAAACCAGAAGTGACTTCTTTTGGTGAACCATCAGGATTAATGGTTAATTCGCTTTGACCACGCGTACTTTCTTTTACATATTCTTGCGTTGCCAAAATATTTGTTGCATTTAAACCTACAGCCAAAATAACTGCAACTGTTAGAATCCCAACCGATTTAAAAAAGTGTGGCAATAATTGTTTTCTGTACGCATCGATTAAATACACTATTCCTAACACAACAACTAGTAGCATTAAGTAGTAAGTCATTTGAAAGTGATTTGCCACCAACTCCAAAGCCATAGCAATGGCTGTTACTAGAAAACCTAAAATGTATTTTTTTCTAAATGTTAAAATTATACCACTTAAAACTAATGGCATATAGGCAATAGCATGTGCTTTACTATTATGGCCAACACCTAAAATTATAATGAGATATGTAGAAAACCCAAACGCCAATGCACCTAAGGCAGCTAATTTAAAATCTACTTTTAGACTAAGTAATAATATATAAAAACCAATAAAATATAAGAATAAGTAATCTGCAGGACGAGGTAAAAAACGCAGTGTTAAATCTAGTTTTTTAATATAATTATGAGGATATTTTGCACCTAACTGGTAGGTTGGCATACCTCCAAACGCACTGTTTGTCCAATAGGTTTCTTCTCCTGTTTGTGCTCTATGTTGGGTTTGCTGTTCTGCCATCCCAATGTAATGCATAATATCACTTTGGTAGATTTTATCGCCTTTTAAAACAGGACTAAAATAAGCTAAAGAAAGTACTACAAAACCAATAAGTACAAATATATGCGGAAGAATTCTTTTTATAGAAAATGACATGAAATAGATTTAAAACTATGAGCGTGAAAATTACTCATATTTTTTGAGATTAAACAGAAGCTTATTCAATTTCTTCAAAGTCCACATAATCACCAACTTTTTTGTTCGAAGATTTTCGTTGTGGCATTTTATCTATAGTAATCTCACCTTCTTTTTTTGGTGGCTGCTGGTTTTTAAATCCTTCAAACTGCTGTCCAAATTTTTTCTCAGCCTTTTTAACAACCTGTTTAAATAAGTATGGCGCAAAAAGTTTTGACAGAATTTTTATTCCGTAGTAAATTAATGCGATTATTATTAGAGTTCTTAAAATTCCCATACTAGGATAATTATCTTAACTATTAGTGTTACACAAAAATACAATTTTGCGCTTTTAAAATAATATATAAATACTTAAAAAAAATATAAAATCTCTATATTTGAAACTTAACCTAAGTAGAAAATAAATGAATATCTATAAAAATTACTTATTTGCTGTTTTATTTATCCTGCCTTTAATAGGCTTTGCACAATATACAGAAGTTATAAACTCTAACAGGCCAGGAGTATCACGCAGTGCATTTTCTGTAGGTACAGGAGTTATACAATTAGAAGCAGGCCCTTATTTACTTAATGAAGAAAGAACTCCTGCAGCAAGCTACGAAGTTAAAGGATTTGGTGTTGATTTTGCAGCACGTTATGGATTGTTACTGCCTCAATTAGAATTAAATCTAGAAGGGACTTACCAAAACGACACCCAAACATTCACTTCTGTTTTTAATGCAGAAAACAAACGCTCCAATTTTAAAAATCTTACTATTGGCGCAAAATATTTAGTGTACGATCCTTATAAAAATGCTGGTGAAGACAAGCCAAATTTATACAGTTATCACGCTAATAGAAAGTTTAAATGGAGCTCACTAATTCCAGCAGTTGCAGTTTATGCTGGTGCAAATTTTGACACTAAAAACAATCCATACACTGCTCCAGATGTTGAAGGCTTTAGTCCAAAAGTAATGATTGCAACACAAAACAACTTTTCTAGTGGTTGGGTTTTGGTGATTAATCTTGTAAAAGATAGAATTGGTAGTGAATTTTCTGATTTTCAATATTTAATCACATTAACAAAAGCATTAAGCGAAAAAGTGGTGCTTTTTGGAGAAACACAAGGAATAAAAAGTGATTTTTATGCCGATAATTTATTTCGATTTGGAGGCGCTTATTTACTCACTAAAGATTTTCAATTAGATACAGCCTTAACGTTTAACACTAAAGACACACCATCTGTATTTAGTGTGAATCTTGGTGCATCTTATCGTTTTGATTTCCACAAGGATAAAGAAGATAATGGAACTTCTGCAGAAGAAGAAGCAGAACGTAAAGCAAACAGAAAAAACAAGAAAAACAAGAAAAATGATGATGATGATGATGGTGGAAGCAAAAAGCGTAAAAAGCAAACTCAGGATATTAATTTTGATGACGAATAATCTATCCTGAACTCTATGATTTTAATTAAAGAAGTAAAAAATAAAAAGGATTTAAAAGCATTTGTTACGTTTCCTTTTTCATTATATAAAGACTCTAAATATTGGGTTCCTCCTATTATTAAGCAAGAAATAGAAACCTTTAATAAGGATAAAAATCCCATTTTTAATGATGCAGAAGCACGCTTTTTTTTAGCTTACAAAAACGATAAACTTGTTGGAAGAATTGCTGCCATTATAAATTGGCTAGAAGTAAAAAAACAAAACCAGAAAAAAATGCGTTTTGGCTGGTTTGATTTTATAGACGATTTAGAAGTCTCAAAAGCGCTTTTAAACCAAGTTGAAACTATTGGAAAAGCACACCAATTAGAATATTCTGAAGGTCCTGTAGGGTTTTCAAATTTAGATAAAGTTGGTGTAATGACCGAAGGTTTCGATCAAATTGCCAACATGATTACATGGTATAATCACGCCTATTATGTAAATCACTACGAAGCTCATGGTTTTACTGTCGAAAAATCATATTCCGAAAGTAAGTTTCCTTTTAAAAATGTAAAACCAGAATTTTTTAAAAAAGCACAAGAGCTTATAAAACGTAGATACCAATTAACTGCTTTAAATTTAACAAAAACAGAAGAAGTTATGCCATATGCAGACAAAATGTTTGATTTGTTTAATACATCGTATGCATCGTTAGCTTCTTTTGTTGAAATTACTGATATTCAAAAAGAATTTTTTAAGAAGAAATTTATCAGTTTTGTTAATCCAGAATATATAAAATTTGTAGTTGATAAAGAGGATAACATGGTTGCTTTTGCCATTGTAATGCCTAGATTTGCTAATGCTTTACAGAAAATGAAAGGGAAGCTTTTGCCTTTTGGCTTTTTAAAACTTTTAAAAGCTAAAAAAGAAAGTAAAGATGTTGTGTTTTATTTAATTGGTGTACATCCTGAGTACCAAAACAAAGGCGTACATGCTGTAATATTTAACGAATATTATGATACTTTTAAAGAGAAAGGTATTATTGATTGTTATAGAACTCCAGAATTGGAAGACAATGAAGCGATTCATAAAATCTGGAAACATTTTGATCCTGTAGTGATAAAAAGACGAAAAACGTTTAGAAAAAATATAGCATAAAAAAATCCGATTCAATTGAATCGGATTTTTTTATAGTGTTAATTGACTTAATAACTATTCTCCCATTGCTTTAATTAAAGCAGCAGACATACGCTTGTATGTTCCATTTTCAAGGCGTGTTCTAATCGCATCAAAAGCATCTAACGTTTCAGTAACATCTTGCAGTGTATGAGTTGCAGTAGGAATCATACGCAATAATATCATTCCTTTAGGTATTACAGGATATACTACTATTGAGCAGAAAATTCCGTAGTTTTCTCTTAAATCCCTTACTAGTGCCATAGCTTCAGGAATACTTCCGTTTAAATATACAGGAGTTACACAACTTTGTGTAGTCCCAATGTCGAAACCACGATTTTTAAGTCCAGATTGTAAAGCATCAACAATTTTCCATAAGTTTTGTTTTAACTCAGGCATTGTGCGCAACATGTCTAAACGCTTTAAAGCACCAACTACCAATTGCATTTGTAGCGACTTCGCAAACATTTGTGAACGTAAGTTATATTTTAAATAATCTATTATTTCTTGATCTGCTGCTATAAAAGCTCCAGTACTTGCTAATGATTTAGCAAAAGTTGCAAAGTACACATCAATATCGTCTTGTACGCCTTGCTCCTCACCTGCTCCTGCTCCTGTTTTACCTAATGTTCCAAAACCATGCGCATCATCAACAAATAATCTAAAATTATATTTCTTTTTAAGTGCAACAATTTCTTTTAAACGACCTTGCTCTCCACGCATTCCAAAAACACCTTCAGAAATCACTAAAATTCCTCCACCTGTTTGTTCTGCCATTTTAGTGGCACGCTCTAAGTTTTTTTCTAAACTTTCTATATCGTTATGTTTATATGTAAAACGTTTACCATGGTGTAAACGAACTCCATCAATAATACAAGCGTGTGCATCGACATCATAAACAATAATATCGTCTTTAGCAACTAATGCATCTACAGTAGATACCATACCTTGATACCCAAAGTTTAATAAATAAGCAGCTTCTTTATGCACAAATGCAGCTAACTCATTCTGCAATTGTTCGTGTAACTCTGTGTGACCAGACATCATACGTGCTCCCATAGGATATGCAGATCCATACTGTGCAGCTGCTTCAGCATCTACTTTACGAACTTCTGGATGATTGGCTAAACCTAAATAATCGTTAATACTCCAAGTAATTACTTCTTTGCCTTGAAATTTCATTCGATTTGAAATTTCTCCTTCAAGCTTAGGGAATACAAAATATCCTTCTGCTTGAGCAGCCCATTTACCTAAAGGTCCTTTGTCTTTATAGATTTTATCGAATAAGTCTTTCATTTAGCTTATGTTTTGTTAGGAATTACAAAATTATACAATTTTAAGATGCTTGCATAATATTTTTACCTACTATTATTAACAAAAAAAGATAATAACAAAGGAGTACCTTTATTATTATCTCTAATTTAGTATTTTATTTTTTATTTAACGTATTGTATGCTTTGTGCTGCTTCTAAATTTACACTATCAAAAAAGCCTTGCTCATTCATCCACTTATCACTGTATATTTTACTCATGTAGCGTGAGCCATGATCTGGGAATATAACAACTACATTATCTTCTTTTGTAAAATAATTAGAATCATTTAGTTGTTTAATTGCTTGCATAGCAGCTCCAGAAGTGTAACCAACAAATAAACCTTCGGTTACAGCAATTTCTCTTGCTGTATGCGCACTTTCTTCGTCAGAAACTTTTACAAAATTATCTATAGCATCAAAATCTGTTGCTGTAGGTATTAGGTTTTTACCTAAACCTTCAATTCTATAAGGGTAAATTTCTTTGTCGTCAAACTCGCGTGTCTCGTGGTATTTTTTTAATACAGAGCCATAAGCATCTACGCCAATAATTTTAATGTTTGGGTTTTTCTCTTTTAAGTATTTTGCCGTTCCGGAAATAGTACCTCCTGTACCACTACAAGCTACTAAATGGGTTATTTTACCTTCTGTTTGATTCCAAATTTCTGGTCCAGTGGAGTGGTAATGTGCATCAATATTTAATTCGTTAAAATATTGATTAATATAAACAGAACCTTTTATCTCGTCATGCAATCGTTTTGCTACTTGATAATATGATCTTGGGTCGTCTGCACTAACGTTTGCAGGACAAACGTAAACTTTGGCGCCCATATTTTTAAGCATATCTATTTTATCTGCTGAGGACTTTGAACTTACAGCTAAAATACAATCGTAACCTTTAATTACACTCACCATAGCCAGACTAAATCCTGTATTACCAGAGGTAGTTTCGATAATGGTGTCACCAGGTTTTATAATCCCTTGCTTTTCTGCTTGTTTTATTATGTAAAGTGCAATTCTATCTTTAGAAGAGTGTCCTGGATTAAAAGCTTCTACTTTAGCTAAATATTGACCATTAAAGCCAGAAGTTATTTTGTTTAGTTTTATCATTGGTGTATTACCTATAAGGTCTAACACATTATCAAAAACTTGTTTGTTATCTTTCATAAACGTTTTTTAAGCGTTACTCAAATTATTTATTGTAACCTAAAACCTCGCAAAAATAAGCATTTTTTTTTTTACGAACTAATTCCTTCAAAATCCAATATAAATGCATACTCTAAAGCGACTTCTTTTAAACTTTCAAAACGGCCTGAAGCACCACCATGTCCTGTTTTCATGTTGGTATGTAAAAGCAAAATGTTAGAGTCGGTTTTATAGTCTCTAAGTTTGGCTACCCATTTTGCAGGTTCCCAATACTGCACTTGAGAATCGTGCAATCCTGTGGTTACTAATAGATTAGGATAGTCTTTGCGCTCAATATTATCATAAGGCGAATAGGATTTTATATAATGATAGTAATCTTCTTGATTTGGATTTCCCCATTCATCATATTCTCCTGTTGTTAATGGAATAGTATCGTCTAACATTGTAGTTACAACATCAACAAAAGGTACTGCAGCTATTACAGCTTTATATAATTCTGGTTTTAAATTTATTATTGCTCCCATTAACAATCCTCCTGCTGAGCCTCCTGAAGCATATAAATGTTGTGAAGAGGTGTACTTATTTTCAATTAAATGTAATGAACAATCTATAAAATCGTAAAATGTGTTTTTCTTTTTAAGCAATTTACCATCTTCATACCATGAACGTCCTAAATACTCTCCTCCTCTTACATGAGCTATGGCAAATATAAAACCTCTGTCTAGCAAACTTAATCGTATAGACGAAAAATAGGGATCAATTGTAGAACCATAAGACCCATAAGCGTATTGAAATAAGGGATTTGTACCATTTAATACAATTCCTTTTTTATAAATTAAAGATATTGGGATTTTAACGCCATCTCTAGCAGTTGCCCAAATACGTTCCGTTTGGTAATTACTGCTATCAAAATTAGCGTCTAAAACTTCTTGTTGCTTTTTTATAGATTTTGTTTTCTTTTTAAAATTATAGTCTATTACAGAAGCTGGTGTTGACAAAGAGTTGTAACTGTAACGTAACACATTACTATTAAAATCTGGATTATTACCAACATAGGCAGTATAGGTTTCGCCTTTTAATGGCAAATAATAATCTTCATTACCATCCCAATTTATAATTCTAATTTTATTTAATCCATTTTCTCTTTCTGTGACCACAAGATACTCTGAGAAAAGTTCAATGTCTTCTAAAAGTACATTTTCTCTGTGTGTAATTACATCTTTCCAAAATTGTTTCTCGGTTGCTTGTACTGGCGTTTTTTGAAGCTTAAAATTTGTTGCTTTATCTGCATTGGTAAGTATATAAAAATGGTCTTTATAATGCGAAATTGAATATTCTAAGCCTCTTACACGCGATTGAAATAGCTTAAAAGACTCGCCTGGTGTATCTGCATTTAAAATTTGATACTCAGTTGTTAATGTACTTGCAGAACCAATTATAATGTATTTTTTAGATTTAGATTTATAAACAAACGTATTAAATGTATCGTCTTTTTCATGATACACAATGGTATCATTTTCTACAGCATCTCCAAATTTATGTTTAAATATGGTGTCTGATCGTAAGGTAACTTCGTCTTTTCTTGCATAAAACAAGGTTTTATTATCATTTGCCCAAGTTGCGCTTCCTGTGGTATTTTCAATCTTATCTTTATAAATTATACCTGTTTCTAAATTTTTTATTTGAATTGTGTATTGCCTTCTACTTACAGTATCTGTTGAAAACGCAGCTAAACGATTATCAGGACTCACAGAAATACTGCCAAGTTTAAAGTAATCATAGTCTTTTGCCATCTCATTACAATCAAAAAGCAACTCTTCTTTAGCGTGTAATGTTTCTTTTTTTCTAGTATATATTGGGTAATCTTTACCTTTTTCAAATTTTGTAATATACCAATAGCCATTTAGTTTATAAGGTACAGACTCATCATCTTCTTTTATTCTTGCTTTCATTTCTTCAAATAAAGAATGTTGAAAGTCTTCAGTATGCGCTAAGGTGTTTTTTGTATATTCATTCTCTGCTTCTAAATAATCAATAACATCTTTGTTTTCTCTATTATTTAACCAAAAGTAATCATCTATACGCTCGTCGTTATGGATTACTAATGTTTTAGGTAGTTTTGGTGCTATTGGATAATTAGGATTTAGTTTCAAAAAATTTAAGTATTTAATAATTAAAATTCAGTTTATAAAAATATGAAATTTATATAGCTTTGTAATAAATTTTAAAACTTATAATTATGTTTGGAGACCTTATGGGAATGATGGGTAAATTTAAAGAAACCCAACAAAAAGTAGAAGACACTAAAAAACGTTTAGACACTGTTTTAGTAGATGAACAAAGTAGTGACAATTTACTTAAAGTTACTTTAACTGCCAATAGAGAACTAAAATCTATTGTTATTGATGATAGTTTATTGGAAGATAAAGAGCAGCTTGAAGATTATTTGGTATTAACACTTAATAAAGCTATTGAAAAAGCAACTAAAATTAATGATGCCGAAATTGCTGCTGTGGCTAAAGAAGGTATGCCAAACATTCCTGGAATGGATATGTTTAAATAAAAAATTTCAATCTAAAATTAAATTGAGAGTATGATATAATAAAAAAGGGAACCAAATTGGTTCCCTTTTTTTTATATGTAAGTAGTACTAAGCTTAGTTAGCGTTAATTACTCTAAATTGAGTTCTTCTGTTTGCTAAGTGCTCTCTTTCTGTACAAGAAACACCATCAGAACATCTGTTAGTTAATCTAGACTCACCAAATCCGTTAGATACAATTCTTGAAGAGTTGATACCTTTAGAGATTAAGTAGTTAGTTACAGCTTGTGCTCTTCTTTCTGATAAAGAACGGTTGTTAGCTTTAGAACCTCTAGAATCTGTATGAGAAGCAATTTCTACTGATACACCATCAGCAAGAACTGGTAATAATTTTGCATCAATCTCTGCTTTAGCAGCAGGAGTTAATGTTGCAGAACCTAAGTTCCAGTTTATGTTTAAGTCGTTATATTCAACAATTTTACAATCAACTTCTTTCCAAGTAGTTAAACCACCTTTTGTTTGCAACACTTCTTTAGTAACTGTTTTAGATACTGGAGGAACTGTAGTTTCAACAACTTTAGAATCTTCTACTAATACTGTTTTCTTAATTGTAGATGTTCTTTGTGGTACTTCAACAGCTCTTGTAGTTGGAGGAGTTACCATTACAGTACGCTTCATTGTAGTAGTTTGTTCAGGAATATCAACAACTCTTGTAGTTTCAGGAATAATGATAGTTTTAGTTACAGTTTTAGTTTCTGCAGGAATATCAATTACTCTTGTTGTTGGAGGCGTTACCATTACAGTACGCTTCATTGTTCTTTTTTGCTCTGGAATAGGAATTACTCGTGTTGTTGGAGGTGTTACCATTACAGTTTTCTTAACTGTTTTTGTAACAGCAGGAATATCAATTACTCTTGTAGTAGCTGGCTTAGTTACAATTCTTTTTGTGTAAGTTGCCATTCCACAATCATCGTTAGATGAAGAAGTATCACAATCTGGAGTTCTTACAAAACTAGCATCTGCTGCTAACTCAGTAGTGTTTATAGTTATGTTTTGAGCAGGAACTGCTGTGTAACACCAGTATCTACAATCGTTAGGATCACTAGATGCACAATCCGCAGCTGGTGTATCACTCATTCCCCATTTAGCAGTAGCTGGCTTAGTCTCTATAACTTGGTAGTTAGAAGAAAACTGAGCAGGTACAATTCTTAAAGACGAACCATATTCTCTTTTCTTGTATGATAATGTTTCTGTACCATATTCTGCAGGTACAACCTCTAAACGTTGAGACGCTTCTTGTACCACTACAGTAACATCTTGCGTTTCGTATTGAGCAGGAACTATTTCTAATTTCTGACTAGCTGGCTGAGTTACTACCTCAAAAGTTTGAGTTTCGTAAACTGCAGGAACAACTTCTAAACGTTGACTAGCTTGTTTTACAACAACAGTTTCAGTTTGAGTTTCTGTTCTAGATGCTACTTTCTCTAAACGTTGAGAAGCCGCTTGAGTTACTACTGTAAACGTTTGAGTTTCGTACTGTGCAGGAACTACTTCTAATTTTTGACTTGCGTCTGCTACTACTACAGTCTCTGTAGTTGTTTCGTATCTTGCTGGCACTGTGCTTAACTTTTTGTAAGCTGGTGCTACTTGGATAGTTACATCTTGATTAACCCAAACATCTGGAGTTACACAACGAACGTAACATTTTCCTGGTTCAGGATTTGTTGGTAAATCTTGAGCAAATGCTGACACACACACTACAAAAGATAAAATTGTTAGTAATACTTTTTTCATTTCTTTTAATGATTTAAATGGTTATTTATAGATTAATTTTTAATGCTAAAATTACTTCTAGCAAGGTTTACTAATTTCGTACAAAAAAAATACTTATCAAACTTAAAGCCTACTTAAATGTTAAAAATTGTTAACTATTTCGACCAAATACATTTTTAATAGGTTTAAATGATAATAAAATTTATAATCATCATATTTACAAAGAATTAAGGTTAATGGACTTTAAATAGGCTAAAAACCAGCTATGTTGTTGGTTAGTATAATCTAAGTGCGTGACTATGCGCAACTTACCATTTCCCATATCACTAATAAGAAGATTATCTTGTTGTAATTTTCTTATAAATTTATTACTATCGATAGTATTTTCAAGTTGAAAAACTATAATATTTGTTTCTACAGGATCAACTTTATAAATACCTTTAACCATTTTTAAAACCCTTGCAATTTCTTTTGCTTTTTTATGATCTTCCTTTAAACGCTCTAAGTTATTATCTAAAGCAAATAATCCTGCAGCAGCTAAATACCCTACTTGTCGCATGCCACCTCCTAAAATTTTACGGATTCTAATGGCATGTTTCATTAAAAATTCGTCTCCTATTAATACAGAACCTGATGGACAACCCAAACCTTTACTTAAACAAACAGAAATGGTATCAAACACTTCTCCATACGCTTTTGCAGATTCTTTTTTTACAGCCAAAGCATTCCAAATACGTGCTCCATCTAAGTGATAACCTAAATTATGATTTTTACAGACTTGTTTTATTTGCTTTAATTCTTGGTAATCCCAACATGCTCCTCCTCCTTTATTAGTAGTGTTTTCTATTGCGACTAGGCTTGTTAAAGGACTATGGTAAAAATCGGGCGGATTTATAGCTTCTAAAACTTGGTCTGCTGTAAACATACCTCTATTACCATCTAATAATTTACAAGAAATCCCACTATTAAAAGAGGCTCCTCCTCCTTCGTAATTATAAATATGTGCATATTTATCGCATATAACCTGGTCTCCAGGATTGGTATGTAATTTTAAAGCAGTTTGATTTGCCATAGTTCCTGTTGGGAAAAATAAAGCATGAGATTTCCCAAATAGTTTAGCCAAACGATCTTCTAAAGCATTTACAGTTTCATCTTCTTTATAGACATCATCTCCAACTTTGGCTTGCATCATAGCATCTAACATGCCTTTTGTTGGTTTTGTAACCGTATCGCTTCTTAAATCTATAATCATATTTAAAAATTTTTCAGATAAAACTATAAAATATATTCGTATTAATTTTGCACTTACTCATTAAATTATACATTTGTTTTAAATTCTAAACAATGATTACTTCAGATCAAATAAAAGACCTCAATACACGCCTAGATGCACTTAGGCAGTATCTTTGACATAGATGCAAAACGTATAGAAATACAAAACGAAGAAGAACAAACTTTTGATCCCAATTTCTGGAACGACTCTAAAGCAGCAGAAGCTATTATGAAATCCTTGCGAGTAAAGAAAAAATGGATTGAAGATTATGAAAACTCAAAAACTTTAGTTGAAGACCTTGAGGTTGTTTACGAGTTTTTTAAAGAAGACGAAGCGCCTTTAGCAGATGTAGAGTCTCGATTTGAAAAAGCCACAACTTTAATCGAAGCCTTAGAGTTTAGAAATATGCTCTCCGAAGAAGGTGACAGTTTAAGTGCTGTTCTTCAAATTACAGCAGGAGCTGGTGGTACAGAAAGTTGCGATTGGGCACAAATGCTTATGCGTATGTATTTAATGTATGCCGAAAAAAGTGGTTTTAAAGTTAAAGAACTCAACTTCCAAGAAGGTGACGTTGCTGGTATAAAAACTGTAACTATAGAAATTGAAGGCGATTATGCCTTTGGTTGGTTAAAAGGTGAAAATGGTGTTCATCGTTTAGTACGTATTTCTCCTTTTGATAGTAATGCTAAACGCCACACAAGTTTTGCTTCGGTATATGTGTATCCTTTAGTGGACGACTCTATAGAAATTGAAATAAACCCTGCAGATATAGACATTACAACTGCTAGATCTAGTGGAGCTGGTGGACAAAATGTTAATAAAGTAGAAACCAAAGTGCAGTTAACACACAAGCCAACTGGCATTCAAATTTCATGCTCCGAAACACGCTCTCAACACGACAATAGAGCTAGAGCAATGCAAATGCTAAAATCACAACTTTACGAAATAGAATTACAAAAGCAATTAGCACAACGCGAAGATATAGAAGCTGGTAAAATGAAGATAGAATGGGGAAGCCAAATCCGTAATTACGTCATGCATCCTTATAAACTTGTAAAAGATGTACGTTCTGGTCACGAAACAGGAAACGTAGATGCTGTAATGGATGGCGATATCGAACCCTTTTTAAAAGCCTATTTAATGATGATGGGACAACAAACAACAGAATCTGACCAATTATAATTTAAATCTTTAACTTACGCGGAAATAAAAAGACCTTTTTAATGATACAAATATATCACAACAACCGTTGCAGTAAATCCCGAAATGCATTAAAACTAGTTGAAGACTCTAAACAAGAATTTGAGGTTATTAAGTATTTAGAAAATGTACCTACTAAAACAGAACTAAAACACCTCATTAAATTATTAGGTATTACACCTATGGAATTAATTAGAAAAAACGAAGCGGCTTGGAAAGACCATTTTAAAGGCAAAACATTAACTGATGCAGAGCTTATTGACGCTATGATTAGTTACCCCAAATTAATAGAAAGACCAATTATTGTTAATAATAACATAGCTATAATTGGCAGACCTCCAGAAAAAGTATTAGATATTATATAGTCTTACAAATTCCTTTAACAAAACGTTAATTTCATTTAACAAACCTTTAACCAATTAAGGTTAAACCAAAGGGTATTTTTGCGGTCTTACTACCAAAACTAAGATTATGCAAAACTATTTATTTTCTTTAATTGCTTTATTTTTAATTTCTACAACAAGCTTTGCTCAAACACCAGAAGGCAAAGAGGTAACAATAAAGGGTATTGTTTTAGATAACGATACACAAGAGCCTTTAGAATTTGCTACAGTTATATTTAAAGATGTAAATACACCAAGCAAAGTTACTGGAGGGATAACAGATATAAAAGGTGCTTACAGCATTCCTGTAGAAACAGGCACTTACAATGTAGCTATTGAGTATATTGGATTTAAGACTAAAGATCTAGGAGTAAAAACAATTACAAAAGACGAAGATTTTGGGACTCAAAGATTAGATATCGATGCGCAATCTTTAGGCGAAATCGAAATTATTGCCGAAAAAACCACTGTAGAAATTAGGCTAGATAAAAAAATCTATAACGTAGGTAAAGACCTAACTGTTAGTGGTGGTACAGTAAGTGATGTTTTAGATAATGTGCCTTCTGTTTCTGTAGATGTTGAAGGAAATGTCGCTTTACGCGGAAATGATAACGTTCGTATTTTAATTAACGGGAAACCTTCAGGATTAGTAGGATTAAATTCTACAGATGCTTTACGTCAACTACCAGCAGAATCAATTGAAAAAGTTGAAGTGATTACCTCACCATCAGCAAGATATGATGCTGAAGGTACTGCAGGAATTTTAAATATAATTTTACGTCGTAGCAAACTACAAGGCCTAAATGGAGCAATAACTACTAATGTAGGTTATAATCCATCTGCAGGAATTTCTGGTAATATTAACTACAGAACTGGTGATTTAAATATTTTTAATACAACTGGTTATAGTTATAGAGAAGCTCCAGGAAACTCCTACTCTAATACACAATTTTTAAATAGAGTTTTTGATGATAATGGAAATTTAATCGAAGACAATCCAGATATATTTACTGAAGAAATTAGAGAATACGATCGTATTCGTAAAGGATTAAACACAAATTTTGGTGTAGAATGGTATATTAACGATTCGGCTTCGTTAACTACTTCTGTATTTTATAGAGATAGTGATAATGAAAGAAATACAACAAATACAACGTTCCAAACAGACGCTTTTGGAAACACCACAACTAATGTACGTTTAGATCCAGAATTAGAGGATGATAAAACGGTACAATATTCAGTTAATTTTAATAAAGATTTTAATACTAGTGGACATAAATTAACTTTCGATTTTCAATATGAGGACAACAACGAAAGTGAAAACTCCTTAGTCCAGTCCGACAATGTTTTAACAAACGATATTTCTAGCATTGAGGAGCAAAGTCGTATTTTGTTACAAACAGATTATGTGTTACCTATTGGTGAGAACAGTCAGTTTGAAGCAGGTTATAGAGGAAATTACAACTCACAATCTACAGACTTTATAGTAAAATCCTTAAACTCAGACAATGTATTGGTGTTAGACAATACGCAATCTAATTTGTTTAATTATAAAGAAAACCTAACTGCTGTTTATACGCAATTTGGTAGTAAAATGGGTAAATTCTCTTACCTTTTAGGGTTACGCTTAGAAAACACACAATTAACTATAGACCAACCAACAAGTGGTGATTATAGCAAAAGAAATTACACTGGATTATTTCCAACGGTAAATTTAAGTTACGAGCTTAGTGATAAAGAAAATGTAACATTAGGTTATGCCAGACGATTACGAAGACCACGTTCGTATTTTATAAATCCATTCCCATCGTTTTCTAGTTTAACTAATGTTTTTAGAGGAAACCCAGAATTAGACCCAAGTTACTCTGGTCAGTTTGATTTAGGCTATTTAAAACGTTTTGGAAAATTTACTATCAATGCCTCTACCTATTATTCTCATGCAACAGATGTGTTTAATTATATAAATTTTGATACTGGAGAAACGGCAACAATTTCAGGACAAGAAATCCCAATTATTGAACGTACTCCTATAAACTTAGCTACTCAAGACAGAATTGGTGCAGAGTTTACAGTAACTTATAGTCCTTCGAGAAAATGGCGTATAAACACAAATTTTAACTTTTTTCAATCGGAAGTTAATGGAACAACACCAAATGGCTTATCGTTAGACAATAAAAACACTAGTTGGTTTGCACGTTTAAGTAATAAATATACTTTACCAGCAAGCATAGATTGGCAAACAAATATATTTTATAGAGGTCCAAGTGAAGATGCTCAAAATAAAAACGAAGGGATTTTATCTACTTCTATGGCATTTAGTAAAGACTTATTTAAAGAAAAAGCCTCTATAGCATTTAACGTTAGTGATTTATTTAATAGCCGAAAAAGACAACAAACAACCACTACTCCAACGTATATAAGCGATAGCGAATTCCAATGGAGAGAGCGTAGTTTTAATTTATCGTTTACTTACCGCTTTAACCAGAAAAAGAAGCGTGAACGTGGTGGACGTGGAGATGGCGACGATATGGAGTTTGAAGGATAAGTTTTAGTGTGTAGTGTTCGGTAAACTCTTTAAATATTTATTGAAACGCTATTTATAGTACTTTTCTTTACAACACCTATAAAAACAAAAAAGAGGAAATTCTAATAGAATTTCCTCTTTTTTAAGTTATAATTTTTAAGTTTAAGCGTTACGCTTAGCCTTTTTTTCTTCTTTAATTTCTTTTAAACGCTCCATTAAGCTTCCTCCAATCCAATAAGGAACAACAAAAGTTATTAAAAAAATCATTAACCAAAAGCCTATGGTTAAGATAGTTAAAAATGCTAAAAAGCCTAAATATTGGTCAAATTCGAACATAATGCGTTTAATTGTGGTTTAAATCTTAGGCAAATATAAAGCAATCTCCTTTTTTAAACAATACAAAGTCTAAAATTATTAACAGAGTTATTAAAAGAAAGACTTAATAGTTATAAATATTAGTTTATAAAGAAAAATTAATTTCTTTTAAAAACTGATACAATAATGCACATTATTAATCAACCAATAACAAAACCAAAACCTAATAAATAGCGTAAGTAGTGGTATGAACAAACATATATTACTCCTACTCTTTTTTGTAAGTTTTACAAGCATCACTTATGCTCAAAAAATAGATAATTTAATCTCTTTTCGGGATATTAAGCGCGAAAGCTATTTTAGATATAATTATGAAAACGATTACTTTGCTGCAACCGACGAGAATTACACGCAAGGTTATAATTTTGAGTTAGTTTTAAAAAGTTTAGCAAAAAACCCAATAAATGTTGTATTCCTAAAACCGAAACATTCCACTATTAAATACGGTTTATCTTTAGAGCATATTGGTTTTACGCCAAACGATTATGAAAGTGAAGATATCCAGTTTGGCGACAGGCCTTTTGCTGCTGCAATTATGTTGAAGAGTTTTATAATCTCTTCAAATTTTGAAAATAAATCGCGTTTTACATCTTCATTAAACATAGGAATTATTGGTCCTGGAGCTTTTGGAGAAGAAATGCAAGTTGGCATCCACAAAGCAACAGGCAATAAAATCCCGAAAGGTTGGAAACACCAAATTAAAAACGATGTTGTTATTAATTACGAAATAGGTTTCGAAAAACAACTCTATAAAAATAATAACTTATTCTCTCTACAAGCGCATAGTAACCTTAAATTAGGAACGTTATTTACCAATGCTTCTGTAGGATTTAATGCCACTCTTGGGATTATTAATACTCCTTTCTCTATATCAAACTCTACTAAACATTTTAAAGTGTATGCTTATTTTCAACCCATTGCAACACTTGTTGGTTACGATGCTACTTTACAAGGTGGAGTTTTTAATACAAAAAGTCCATATACAATTGCTTCTAGTGACATTACTCGTTTTACTGCGCAATATAATTATGGTTTAGTATTAAAAACGAGAACACTCTATTTTGAGTATTCTCGCTCTGCTATCACTCGCGAATTTACAACAGGTTCTTCCGCAAAATGGGGAGGAATTAAAATTGGATTTACGTATTAAAGTTTAGTTTAAAACTATTAGATTTAAAAATAAATGACTCTCCTTTTACTTAATGTTTTTTTAGTTATAAAAACGGATAATCTGTATAACCTCTAGCTGTTCCTCCTCCAAACAGTGTATGATTATCGCTAATTTCGTTCATTTCAGCATTTAGTTTTACCCGTTTTGGGTAGTCTGGATTGGTTAAAAATTTTCTTCCAAAACCAACTAAATCCACTAAATTATCTCCTAATAAATCATTGGCTTGTTTTGGCGTTTTATTACCAGTTGCTATAATAGTTTTGGAGAAATTTTTTCTTAATTCAACTCTAAAATCCTGTGGGATTTCAGGCGCATCATCCCAATCTGCTTCACATAAATGAATATAAGTAACACCTATTTTTTCTAATGCTTTTGCAGCAATTTGTATGGTCTCTAAAATTTCTGGATCATTCATGTCTTTAAAACTAATAAATGGCGATAAGCGAACACCTGTTTTTTCTGTTCCTATTTCGTTGGCAACAGCCTCAGTAATTTCATTTAAAATACGTACTCTGTTTTCTTTACTTCCACCATAATCGTCTTTCCTTTCGTTAGAATTACTTCTTAAAAACTGATCGATTAAATAGCCATTAGCTGCATGTATTTCTACACCATCAAAACCTGCCTCAATGGCATTTTTTGCACCAATTCTAAACTCTTCAATTACTTGTTTTATATCGGCTTTAGTCATTTCTTTTGGTGTTTCAACTGGCACAAAAGTAGCGTCGCCATTTGGCGCACCATCAAAAATATATACATTAGTTTCTTTAGCTATTTTCGCAGATGGTCCAATAGGTTGCAGTCCATTTACTTTAGAAGAGCTCACACGACCAACATGCCATAATTGTAAGAATATTTTACTTCCTTTTTTATGCACTTGGTCGGTTACTAATTTCCAACCTTCAATTTGCTCTTGTGTATAAATTCCAGGTGTTTTAGAGTAGCCTTTTCCTTGTAAAGAGATTTGTGTAGCTTCGCTAATTATAAGTCCTGCGGAAGCTCTTTGTCCGTAATATTTTGCCATTAATGCGTTTGGTATATCTCCTGGTTGTGATGCTCTAGAACGCGTCATTGGTGCCATTAGAAAACGATTTTCTAAAGAAATGCCATTCATGCTATATGGTGTAAAAAGTGTGTTTTTCATAGTTATTTCCCGAGAAAGCGGGAATCTCATTTTTTAAATTCTACTGTTGTAAATTTTAAGGTTGTGCTGCCTATATTTTCTAAATTATGAATAAAATAATGGTCTTCGCTTAAATTCTTAAAATGCTTAATATCGTTTGTTTCGTATTCTGTTTCTACTATTTTTCCGTTAGAAAAAAAAGAACGTGACTTTCCTTTACGATTTGCTGTATAAAAGTAAGGTTTGTTATGTTTATGAAATGGCAAGGATTTTCCTTTTTCTAAACTAATACTCCACACTTTAAAGCTCTCTGTTTCAAGTAATAAATACTCACCAACATTATCGTTAGTTTCTGCTTTTTTTAGAGCTTCTTTTAATTCTTCCGTCCAAAAAGAATCCCAATGTCCTTCATTATTGATTGTTTTACTAATCATAGTTTATCTATTGAATTCAATTTCAGAATTATCAATGGGTGTATTCGGATCGTTTTTAATCATATTTGCAATGTCATCTTTCCTCATAAATACAACGCCTTCGTGTTGTTTTGCATATTCAATAAATTGATCTACTGCATTAACTACAGCTGGAGCTCCACCAATACGATCGTGCATACTTACAGACATCATGCGTCTCTTAGTAGCTCCTTCTGCATATAATTGGTCGAATTCCATTTTTAATTGTGCTAAATGTTGGTCTGGACTCCACGATTTTCCTTCAATATTTACAATATCATTATTTCTAAGTGTGTAAGGCATAACCACAAAATCCTTACCTCTTACTTTAGTTATAAAAGGCTCGTCTCTACTTAAATCATCTATATGGTATAAAAAATCTAACTCTTGCAATACCTTTAAAGTGTTTGGTCCACGACGCAACCAATTGGCATTATAACCACGACCACGTTGTCCTGTAATAGCTTCTACTGTATCGATTCCTTTTTTAATAAATCGCAACTCGTCTTCATAACTTAAATCCCATTGATCGCTCCAAGCAATGCCATGTGCTGCAATCTCGTGTCCACCAATTGCTATGGCTTTTGCAACTTCCGGATATGTTATTGCAGCTTCTCCAACAACATGCGAAGTGACTTTTACATTGTGCTTTTCCCAAAGGTCTAACATTCTATAAACACCTTCTTTCGCACCATAACGAAACTAACTTTCTGCTGGCATATCTGGATTGCCTTTTGGTAATGGGTTACCAGAGAACGGACTCTCGGCACCTTCTGGCTGTCCACCTGTTTCAAATTGCATAGAAATTGAAATCACTAATTGCGCATCGTTTGGCCAATAGCTCTTGTCTGCTTTTTTAATTTTAACGTTAGTTTGTTTTTCAATTTTCCTATCGCTTTTTTGGCAAGAGGTCAATCCTATAAATAAAAATAATGCACCTGCTAATGTTATAACTATTGATTTTTTCATAATTAACTGTTTTTATATGGTACAAAGATAGCAGTAACTGGAAGTTATATAGTTGTACAAATACATTGTATATTTGTATAATTATATTACACTATGTCGAAACGTTTTTATATTACCAAAAATTTAGATGTCTTAGAGTTTGAAGCTGTTGAGGAATGGGGTTATCCCAGACATAATCATAACTTTTTTGAACTAACATTTATTTTAAAAGGCTCTGGACACCACATTTTAAATGATACTGTTATAGATTACAATAAAGGTGATCTCTTTTTTTTAACTCCTAAAGATGAGCACGAGTTTGTGATAGCTGAACCCACAACATTTGGTATTATAAAATTTACCGAACAATTATTTTTAGAAAAAGCCACCTTTTCTTCCAGTACCTATTGGCGAAAAAATATTGAAACTGTAATTTTCCATTCAAATATAATTACAGAAAGTATTGTGCATTATCATACTGATAAAACGCAACTTTTTGGATTGTACGAATTGATAAAAAATGAATTGCATGAACCGCAAGTATATAGTAGAAATGTGTTAACTGAATTGTTTGGTGCTTTACTAATCATATTATCTAGAAATTTAAAATCTAGCTTAAAACATAAGCTAAGTACAACAAGTTCAAATTCTGAAAAAATTGAGCGCATGTTAAGTTACATCAGGCAAAATGTATTACATAAAGAACGTATTAAGATTAAAACTATTGCTGAAGAATTCCACATGTCACCTAATTACATTAGCATATTTATTAAAAAACATGCTGGTATTTCCATACAACAATACGTTATACAAACCAAAATAAAAATGGCAGAGCGTTTATTAAAACAATCAAATTTATCCATTAATGAAATTGCAGATAAAACAGGATTTGTAGATGCTAGCCATTTTAATAGAATATTTAAAAAATATAATGGTAAAAATCCTACTGAGTATAATTAATTATAGAATTTACACGCTATTCTAATTAACAAATACTTATAATTAAAACATTAAAATTTTCGTAATTTTGCACACTAATTAATCAACATCACTATGGAATACAGAATAGAAAAAGACACTATGGGAGACGTTAAAGTGCCAGCCAATAAGCTTTGGGGAGCACAAACCGAACGTTCTCGTAATAACTTTAAAATTGGTGCTGCAGCATCAATGCCTTTAGAAATTGTTTATGGATTTGCTTACTTAAAAAAAGCAGCTGCATATACTAATGCAGAATTAGGTGTTTTAGCAGAAGAAAAACGCGATTTGATAGCAAAAGTATGTGACGAAATTTTAGATGGACAGCACGATGATCAATTTCCGTTAGTTATTTGGCAAACAGGTTCTGGGACACAAAGTAATATGAATGTTAACGAAGTTATTGCTAATAGAGCACACCAAATTGCTGGTAAAACTATTGGTGAAGGTGACAAAACAATTCAGCCAAACGATGATGTAAATAAGTCACAATCCTCTAACGATACGTTTCCAACAGGAATGCACATTGCAGCTTACAAAAAGGTGGTAGAAACTACTATTCCTGGTGTGATACAATTACGCAACACTTTACACGAAAAATCTATAGCCTTTAAAAACGTTGTTAAAATTGGTCGTACACATTTAATGGATGCAACACCTTTAACACTTGGTCAGGAATTTTCTGGTTATGTATCACAATTAGATCATGGTTTAAAAGCTTTAGAAAATACTTTGCCTCATTTAGCAGAATTAGCTTTAGGTGGAACAGCTGTTGGTACAGGTTTAAACACACCAAACGGTTACGATGTTTTAGTGGCTAAATACATTGCACAATTTACAGGATTACCTTTTGTAACTGCAGAGAATAAATTTGAAGCACTCGCTGCTCATGATGCTATTGTAGAAACTCATGGTGCCTTAAAACAATTAGCTGTATCTCTAAATAAAATAGCAAACGATATTCGTATGATGGCTTCTGGTCCTCGTTCTGGTATTGGAGAAATTACAATTCCTGCAAACGAACCAGGTAGTTCTATAATGCCAGGAAAAGTAAATCCTACGCAATGCGAAGCTCTAACAATGGTTTGTGCTCAAGTAATGGGTAACGATGTTGCTATTACTGTTGGTGGCACACAAGGACATTACGAGCTTAACGTATTTAAACCAATGATGGCTGCAAATATTTTACAAAGTGCACAATTAATTGGTGATGCTTGTGCTAGTTTCGATGAGCATTGTGCTGCTGGAATTGAGCCAAACCACGAAGTGATTAAGCAACTGTTAAACAACTCTCTAATGTTAGTCACTGCTTTAAATACTAAAATTGGATACTATAAAGCCGCAGAGATTGCAAATACTGCTCATAAAAATGGAACAACGTTAAAAGAAGAAGCTATTAATTTAGGTTATGTTTCTGCAGAAGATTATGACGAATGGGTAAAACCAGAAGACATGGTTGGAAGCTTGCAATAACAGTACTTCTAAACATAACTATTTAAAATATCAAAAAGCCGATGGACAATAAAGTCATCGGCTTTTCTACTTAAAAAAGTCAGCTATTAGTTCTTAGGGATTTAGAAAATAGCTTTGTGCAAGTATAGTTAACAAATCAATTTTACCCCTTAACATAGGTTAATAAATAAATTATAGTTTTGCACGAATTCTACTTAATTGCACTGGTGTAATATTTAAATATGAAGCAATTTGGTATTGCGGTATTAAATTATCTACATTAGGAATGCGTTGCCTTAACATTAAATAGCGTTTTTTAGCATCGTGCGATACAAACTCTACAAATTTTTTTTCATTATCATGTATTAAAGATTCTAGAAATTCAGAATAAAAGGTAAGTACTTCAATATTTGTTTTACATAATTCTGCAAAGCCTTTAAAATCAATTTCATAGATTTCACTATCGGTTAAAGTTTCATATACAGTTTCTGAAGGTGATTGGTTTAGCAAGGCTTTAAACGAAGCGAAAAATACAATTGGTGTAAATAAAGATTTAGTAACTTCTTTACCATTTTCTAAAGGAATATAAGAGCGAATAACACCCTTGTTAATTATAAAAATTTTATCTGGTACTTCGCCTGCTTCTAAAATACGAATATTTGATTTTAGTTTTTTATAAGTAGCTAAAGCTTGTAGCTTTTTAAAAACTGGCTCAGAAATTGGATAAAAACTTGCTATAAATTTATAGTTTTCTTTTATATAGTCCATTGGTTTAGGGATAAAAACAATAATTAATTGCTAAATTTATGCTTTTAAAATAATTGCTCAAAATAGAACTTATGTCCATTTTAATAAAAAATATTAAAGAACTCCTTCAAATTAGAGAAACCTCAGTAAATAAAGTAGCTGGCAAAGCTATGAAAAGTCTTCCTACTCTAAAAAACGCGTATGTGCTAATTGAGCACGATACGATTGTAGATTTTGGAGAAATGGATAATATTGGTCACCTAACAGCAGAAACTATAATTGACGCTACTGGACAAATGGTGTTGCCAACCTGGTGCGATAGTCACACACATATTGTTTATGCTGGAAATCGTGAACAAGAATTTGTAGATAGAATAAATGGATTGAGTTACGAGGCTATTGCAAATCGTGGTGGTGGGATTTTAAATTCGGCAGAACGACTTCAAAACACCAGCGAAGAAGAGTTGTACAACCAATCTGTTAAACGTCTAAAAAACGTTATGCAATTAGGTACAGGAGCCATAGAAATTAAATCTGGCTATGGTTTAACTGTAGAAGCAGAACTTAAAATGTTACGTGTCATTAAGCGTATAAAAAAGGAGTTTCCTGTAAAAGTAAAAGCTACCTTTTTAGGTGCTCATGCACTTCCAAAGGAATATAAAAATGATAAAAATGGCTATCTCAATTTAATTATTAACGAGATGCTTCCGCAGATTGCAAAAGAGCAATTAGCACATTATATAGATATATTTTGTGAAAAAGGTTATTTCGATTTAGACGATACAGAACGTATGCTTTCCGCAGGAAAAAAGTATGGTCTTAGACCTAAAATCCATGTCAATCAATTTAATGCTTTTGGTGGTATTGCACTTGGTGTTAAACATAATGCATTGAGTGTTGACCATTTAGAAGAGTTAACACCTGAAGATATAGATGCACTAAAAAACACAGAAACTATGCCTGTGGCTTTACCTTCTTGCTCCTATTTTTTAAATATTCCTTATACTCCTGCCCGACAACTTATTGATGCAGGCTTGCCTTTAGCAATAGCATCAGACTATAATCCTGGATCTACACCAAGCGGAAATATGAATTTTGTACTTAGCACAGCGTGTATAAAATTAAGAATGACACCAGAAGAAGCCATAAATGCAGCCACAATAAATGGTGCTTATGCTATGGGAATTCAAAACCAATATGGAAGCATTACCAAAGGCAAAAAAGCAAATATAATTATCACTAAACCAGTGCCAAGTTATAACTATTTACCTTACGCTTTTGGCGAAAACCATATCGATAAAGTGATTATAAATGGACAAATCGTTTAACTTTAAACTCACTGCAAAAACGCCATTAACACAACTGTGTTTAGCTAACGATTTAAGTGATTTTATTTCACTTTGTGAATTTGTTAAACAACTTCCCTACGGAAGAAACTCCGACCGAAGCGATTACACTTTAGTATTAATAGAGCACAGAGGAACCTGCTCCACAAAACATGCATTTTTAAAACAAATAGCTATAGAGCATAATAAAAATGAAGTCAATCTCTGTTTAGGAATTTATAAAATGAAAGACTCCAATACCAAAGGAGTTGGTGGTATTTTAAGAAAATATAAATTAGACTATTTACCAGAAGCACACACCTATTTAAAAATCAATACTAAAATACGTGATGTTACAAAACAAGAACAAAGCAATAACGCTTTTACTACTAGCCTTTTAACTGAAAACTTTATACAACCAAAAGACATTGGAGATTATAAAGTAAATGTGCACAAAACGTATTTAAAACAGTGGATACAATCACATAATATACCTTATACTTTTAAAGACATTTGGACTTTTAGAGAAGCTTGTATAGCCAGTTTATAACAAAAAAACGCCAATACACTTTGTAGCATATTGGCATTTTTTAAAGGGCTTGTTTTATAATATTCTTACTATCTTAAAGTAAATTCAGAAGTTGATACTCTTTCGTTTTCACTAAAAACATTAACCACGTAACGTCCTTTTTCAAACTTTTTATCGCCATCAGGAAGAATAAATTCGCAAATATTTAAATTCGCATTCTCATAATTAAACTTACTTATAATACTATAATTTAATGTTTCTTCTCCAAACTGTACAGCTGCATTGGCTCCAAGTATATTGTTTAAAGGGTCTAAAACCTGAACATATAATTGTTTGTCGCCAGCATCAATAAGTTTGTTTTTGGCAACTGTAAAACACACTCTAATTTTATCGCTACGTCTTGCACGTTCTGTTGGTATTAATTTCCCAGAACTACGCTCAATAACTCCAAAACCTTTAAGTCCAGTAGTATTTAATGTTGCAGCACTTTCTACAACTTGTGCTAAAGCTGTGTTTTGTATTAATAAAGAGTCGTTAAAAGCCAAACGCTCGTCTAACTTAATACGTGTACTATCTAATGAGGTTGCTAATAATTGGTTTTCTACTTTAAGTTTGTCGTTTTCAGCTAATAACGTATTCATTTCGTCTTGTAAAGCTAAATACTTTTTCTTGTACTTCCACAAACTTTTTACGTTGGTTTCTGCGGTTTGAAGCGAGTCGATTAAACCTTGAATACGTTCTTTAGCTTCAATTAAATTCTGGTTTGCAATATCATTTTCATTAATTGCTAGGTCATATTGTGCTGCCATAGCGGTTAAATCCTTCATGACTGCAACTTTTTCCTCAGTAAGTTGAGTTTCGGTTTCTTTCTTCTCTTTATACAAAGACGAAGTATAAATTCCTGTACCAATAAAAAGCGCTAAAGCAATTCCTAAAGCTACTTTTAAACCAATACTACTTGCATTATTTGTGCTATTCATCATAAATAAAAAATTAAATTCAACAGTTATAAGTTAAAACTTTGTTTTTGGATTAATAATTATTTTTTTAAGTATTAAAACTGTAATTTTAAATGCTAAAACTATTCAAAAAAAATGGATAAACTTGTTGTCTATAATTCGTCAAATGTAGAAAAATTTATAAACAAACGCCAAGGCGAAACCAAATTTGGAGAACATATTAAGCTACTACAGCCAAACACAAGTATATACGATGCTCTTAAAAGTCTGGATGTTTTATATGTTTTAGTAGGCATCCCAGAATCTGTTGGTGTTTTTGCAAACTACGGAAAAACAGGAGCTTACAAGGCTTGGCAAGCTACAATTAAAGTTTTGTTAAATGTGCAAAGTAACCCTTTAACACACCCAGAAAAACTACTTCTTTTGGGTCATTTAGATTTTACAGATGAAGAAGAACAAATTAAAACACTTAACCAGAATAAGAAAAAAGACCTTAATAAAGCGCGATCTATAGTCGAAACCATCGATACACACGTTAGTCACCTAATGTCAACTATTGTAAATGCAGGGAAAATTCCAATAGCTATTGGAGGTGGACATAACAATGCCTACGGAATGATTAAAGGGACGTCACTTGCTTTAAAAAAGCCTATTAACGCTATTAATTTTGATGCGCATACAGACTTTAGAGCTCTTGAAGGTAGGCATAGCGGAAATGGATTTAGTTATGCTACAAAAGAAGGGTTTTTAAAAAATTATTTTGTTTTTGGATTGCACAACAATTACACCTCACAACCTATTTTTGAACAATTTGAAACTACTAAATCTTTAGATTTTGTGTCCTATGAAGCGATGCAGATTAGTAAAACTAGCTCTTTTAACAAAGGAATTAAACAAGGAAAAAACTTTGTTTGCAAAGCGCCTTTTGGGTTAGAATTAGATTGCGACAGTATAATCAACATACCAAGTAGTGCGATGACACCTAGTGGGTTTTCAGTTGAAAAAGCCAGACGTTTTATAACTGAATTTGCTAAAGAACAGAACATTAAATACCTACACATTTGCGAAGCTGCTCCATCCAAAAAACAAACTAACCAAGTAGGAAAACTAATTACTTATCTTATTACCGATTTTATTAGAGCTCATGGAAATTAATATTATCCCATTTAAAAAAGAGTATAGCAATACTTTTTATACGCTTAATAGAGAGTGGCTAGACACTTATTTTTATGTAGAACCTTACGACGAGGAAGTGCTTAGCAAACCAGAAGATTATATAATAAACAAAGGTGGTTTTATCTTTTTTGCACTACTTAACGCTAAAGTTGTTGGTACTTATGCTTTAATGCCATTACCAAAACAAAATGCTTTTGAACTCACCAAAATGGCAGTGTCTCCAAATTATAGAGGACAAAAAATTGGACAACACTTATTACAACATTGTATTGATTTTGCTAAAAATAGTTCTTTTAAAAGACTACTACTCTACTCTAGCCGAAAACTAGAAAACGCAATTTATTTATATCGCAAATTCGGATTTATAGAAATTCCTGTCGAAGAAAATTGTGTCTATGAGCGATGTGATATTAAAATGGAGTTTATTGAGCTTTTATAATTTTAATAAAAGAGGCTATTAATTTCTTTTCTTCTTCAAATACAATTAAGTGCAACATAAAATAAATACAAAGAAAAAAAGGAAAAATAAGAATTAACAAAAATAAAGGAATTTCTAAATCAAAAATAAAATTTACAGTGAGTGCAAAAAACGGAATGGTTAAAATTGTAAATAGCCAATATTTAGTGCTTGTTTGAAGCTTTATTTTTACAGTATTATCATCTAATTCTTCTACAACGCCATGAGCAATAATTGAACTTTTAGTCTTGTAGTGTATATCAAACACATAATTTGTGCCTATTGAAAAGTTTAAACTTATTAAAAACTCATTTGCATTTAACCAATGCGTAAAGAAATTTTTATCATCATTAGTGCTAGTAATTTCTTTAAGCTTTAAAACACTTAAGTTAGCTTGAAGCTCCTTATTAATAGGTTTTAAAAATGAAAAATAACCATTACATCCCATTTAATTCAAGGCTTTCAAAGAATCTAACTCACGTTGTAAACGCTCTATTTCTGTAGCTTCTCTTGCTTTTTTAATAGAATCTATTTGTCCACGTAACTCTTCAACAGTTTTACCATCTTTATTAATACCATTTTTAAAAGTTGTGGAATCTATTGCTGTAAATTGATTATTAATATCTTCAATGACGTCTATTACTTTTTGGTCTTCAACAAAATACTCTCCTATACCTTCACTTGCTCTCCACGCTTCGTTTAATTGGTCGTATATTGTTTTCTCCCATTGGCTTGGATGTTTAGCATCAATCCATACTACATCTCTGTATTCGCTATCAATTAATGCTAAATCTGGTGTTGCAGAACCATCAAATTGCTTGGCATTAGTTTCGCTAATGGCAGATACAGTTCCTAAAAAGAATAAGCGTTTACGACCTGCAATATTTTTTATATATGGTCTAAATTCTACTGGTGTATTTGCACTCCAATCGTATTCTTTTTTAGATTCTTTTACCTTTAATGGCATTGCCGAAACGCCTGCATAACCTTGTTTTTTAGCCGAGTGATTATAATAAAACAATTGGTCTGTTCCATCTGCTGGTACAAATACACTAAAAGTTAAACTTGTACGCTCGTCTCCTACTGGCTCTAAGCCAAACCAATGGTATAAACCACTGTAGGTTGGTACATTAGTGTCTGAAAAATCAAAATCGGTTACAAACGGTTGCTGGTTTTGATCTTTTGGTAATTCAGGAATTTTAACTGCAGTTTCCATATTCCAAGGTAATGGATCGTTAAATCCACCTAAAAATTTTAAAGATTCGGCTTGTAAGCGCGACACTTTTTCGGACAATGTATTTTGCTTGGTTAAAAACGGATAATTTTTAATCTCTTCTCGAGAGATGAAAGTGCCTTTACCAATTAAAATACGCTCTATATAATCGTTAAAATTATGTGCTCCATTGTCAACAACCATTACGCCTCCAAAAGTGGGATAAGGAAAGAAAAAACCTTTCCATTTTATTAAACTCACTACCTGAACCCATTGTCCTGTATCGTTTTTCATGTAAAATGTATCGCTTGGCTCATAATTTAAAAGCATCCAAGGATTAAAACGTTGTACAACTGCATTGTACGTGTTACGACTAAATTTTAAAGATTCTCCAATGGAAAAGGTTACTGGAATACGATTTTCGTTAGAAAAACGTGGAAAAGGTGTTGTACTAGATACCGAAAACACTTCTTCTGTATTATCGCTTAAGCCTTGCCAATAGTATTTTTCGGTTGGTTGTATGGCCATAGTCCATTTATTCTCATCATCTACTCGTACTAAATGTGGTAACGAGACATCTTTAGTTTCTCCAACACTTTCATTTGCCATAGAATAAATATTGCGTAAAGGTTGAATACGCTCGTTTTGTGTTAAGGGTAAGTCATCAATTTCTACTTTATTAAGATTATTAAATACGTTATAGGTTTTCATGTAATCGTACATTTTTGTTTGCCAACCTATAATATACAAAGCGCCAAAAAAGACTATTAACAGTACTAATATTCCAATTCGATTTCCTGTGGAAGCCGAACTTCTAAATTTTCGTAATCCGAAGAATAAAAGAATAGCACTTAACAGGATTATAAATATATATTTTCTAACAAATAGCAATGCTGGCTGGTAATCGTCTCGCAATACAAACAAGGCTATTAATAAAATTAAAGTTAGGATTACAACTATCCTTTTTTGCTTTCCGCCTTTATTCCAGTAGTTTTTTATCATAATTATTTATCATTCCTGCGAAGGCAGGAATCTGTTTTTTTAATTCTGAATTATTTTATGTTCTATTAGGTTTCGACTGCGCTCAGCCAGACCATTATTTAATTGTTTTTTTCATTATTAACACTTCTTATAGAAAGTACCATAGATATTATTATTAGTATTGGAGCTATGATCCCAAAACTATCTTTCCAATGAAAATTAGTTTTATCTAGAAGTGCTAATTGTACTATAAGTAATATACAAGTAACAACTATAATTATGTATCTGTATTTATTTGAAAACAACATGATTTTTTAATTTTTACTTCTTAAAATTTTTTTTATGTAGAAATTTGCTACATCAATCCCTTATCTTTTAATCGTTCTCGAGCACTTTTCTCGTTTGGTTTACTCTCCTTTTTTGGTTCTTGTATTATTTCTTCTTTAGCAGTTTCAACGGCTTTATTGTCTTTGTTTTTTAAATCGTTTAAAAACTCCTTTCCTTTTTCTAATGTTTCATGATAAACTTCTTCAATAGAATCTGACTTGTCATCAATCACTTCGCCAGATTTAAAGACGAAATTTGCCAAATACGTTCCTACTATGGTTCCAACAATACTAGAGGCAAAAATGGAAATGCCATAATAATTACTAAATATTTTAAAAGGTGTTAAAAACTGAAAAATTACAGCTACTAGCAAAAAAACTCCAGCAACATACACAACTCTTGGTAAAAATGATTGTTTGTACACAAATCCTTTTTTGTCGGAAGGTTTCATTTGTAACTCTTTACTATTTACCATTTTATTTACAAAACGATATAAACCATTTCCGTTAGATTCTCTCCAATAAATAACTATTCCGAAGAGTATCGCTGCTATAAAAATAATAACTTCTAATCCCATTTTTTTGTGTTGTTTTCAAAAACATTTCGACTGCACTAAATGTGACAGTAGAAATATTATTTTAGTTGTTATTTATAAAATTAGTCTAATTTCTTTAAATATTGTTACTAATTGTATCAATAACCCAATCCTTAAAGGAATCATCCCAAGTGTCGTACACTTTATAAAACTCCTCTTTATCGTACCAATACAAGAATAACACATCTTTTGGCGCAATATTTATAAGCAGTTTCCATATTAAATCGAAGTGTTTTGCTTCTAAAGACGAATGTGGTTCGTGCAAGGCTTCATACAGTTTTGCATCTACAATATCACTTAATTTAAATTCGTTACTCATTTCTAGTTTCTCCAAATACCGTTCTACACTCATTATTCGTTTTCTAGATTCTATATCAATTTTATTTAAATAACTCTTAAACAATACGTTATTACTTAAAATCTCATGTTTAGGATGTTGTGTTTCTTTTAAAGCTGCAGCAAATTCGAACTTTTTAACGCGTTCGTATCTTGGTGATTTTACAATAGTTTCTAAATCGCATTCAATAATAGAGTGACTTCTCAGTTTCTCCATAAGCTCTGGCTGGGAGATGTGATAAATAAGCACATCGTAAGTAGTGTCTTTAATAGCTTCTTTATACCATTTAAAATCTTCGAAAACTACTATATCTGAAATAAAGTCGCGTAATACATAAACACCTCCAAAAGCTCTAGTAAAAAAGGAATTGGATGCATATTGAAGACTATGTAAGCTTAAATCGCGATGTCGTAAATCGCCATACGTTTTAGCAGAATCTAAGAGTTTTGCATGAAGCGTTTCGTCTATAAAATTATTACTAGATTTAAAAGTGTCTATTAAGCGAAATTGCTCTTCTTGTACTGCGTTTAAATTATCTATTAGATGAAAATGAATATTTATGTTTTGGTATTTTAAAACATCTAAAGGTTCGTAAAATGTGTCTATTTTTTGATCAAAATCTAAACAAATAGCACTGTCTCTGGTAATATTATTAATTTTTTCGCCATGGATTCTAAACACGTATTGCATCATGGCTTTATCGAAAGTATGAAACGGAATATATACAGGCTTTCCTTTTTGTAATGGTGTAATAATTATGCCATGCGGATTTGCCTCTCCATTATTTAAGTAGTGAATAGTGCCTTTTTCTTCTGCAATTTCTGGACTCCAACCCTTACCATCTATACTAAATGCAGCTAACTTAGTGGCTGTAAAACCAAGCTGCACTAAGCATTTATTATAACGTTCAACGAGTTTGCCGCTAATTGGTATTAGCTCGCTTCTGTATAGGTTTGCTTGTTTTAGTTTTTGCATGTTTATTTCCCTCGAAAGTGGTAATATTTATATTTTTTATATTGAGATCTTCTAGGTTTTCAAAGAAATTCACAGAAAAAATTATTTTAAAGATTCCTCGTCAGCCGTCAATCCTAAATCATCAATCGCAATTCGTCAATCAAAAATTTGAGGTTCCTCGTCATTCGTGCCTCATTCTGTCGGAATGACAAAGAAAATCTTAAATCATAAATCGTTAATCGCAAATCGTTATTCATCATTCGTTAATCAAAAATTTGAGAGTCCTCGTCATTCGTACCTCTTTCTGTCGGAATGACAAAGAAAATCTTAAATCATAAATCGTTAATCGTTATTCATCATTCGTTAATCAAAAATTTGAGATTCCTCGTCATTCGTGCCTCTTTCTGTCTGAATGACAAAGAAAATCTAAAATCATTAATCGTTATTCATCATTCGTTAATCAAAAATTTGAGAGTCCTCGTCATTCGTCAATCGCAAATCGTTATTCATCATTCGTCAATCGCAAATCGTTAATCGTTAATCGTTAATCGTCAATCGCTAATCTCGTTTACCAAACTGCTCGCGTGCTTCTGTATCAATATTTAATTGATTTACTCTTGCATCAACTTTTCGTTTAAAGTCAGTATCTGCAATGGTTGCAACGTTATCTAAATATCTAATAACTTCTTGTTTTCTTATATCTGAAAAATCTAAACCTTTCATATTACTTCTCATTAATTCTTGAAGCATTCCGAATTTAGTATAGTAATCTTGTTTAAAATAGATTTCTGGATTATCAAACCAATCGTTTTCTAAATCAAAATCGGTTAAACGCAACGATACTGCTTTTTGTATATTTCGTACATCACGAGATGAAAAGAAAGGAAATATTTTTTGAATTTCGGTATATAAATGTGCATAAAACATGTGCTCATTGTCTTTATACTTTTTAGATACTCTATCGAAAGTATCACTAACACGTTCTTCGTTTGGTTTTTCTACTTTATCTAAAATTTCACCTAAATTTTTGGCGACTTGTTGCGCGTCTAAATACTTATAATCATTGGGATTACTCATATTTACAAAATCTGGCATGGTGTTATCTAATTTTCGCCACCATAAATAATCCTGATCTACAAAATCGTGTTCATTACGTGCTCCATCTATTTTAAAACGACCTTGCACTCGCGAAATCACAGCTTTATCTAACATTTCTGGTAAATTGGTAAATAACCCAACAGAACTGTTTCCATAATTTACTGCATAAGCACCTTCTGTATAACGTAAAAAGACTCCAATCACTTCTTTTACACCTGCAGAAACGCCTTGTGCAGTACGTTCTTGTAGATTGTTTTCGGCATCGTCAATTGGCGCAAATATTAATCGTGTTGGATCTTGTAAGGGTTTCATCCACTCTACCATTTTCTCGGCAGAACCTCCTTGAAATGTACTAATTAACGTGTCTGGCATTGGATGAAACAAAAACGGAATGTCTAAATTATCGCAATGCTCTTTGAGTCTAGTTGCAATTGCTGCAATTAGCATACTTTTTCCTGTTCCTGGAATTCCATAACCCATAAACACTGGCATAAAACCACCAAGTTCCTGAAAAGGATTCTTTTTGGCTTCAAAATCGTAGCTTAACAGGCGTTCTGTTAAACGACGTGCAAAGTGTTTTGCATCTCTATTACCTACAATTTGCTCAAACTGAATTTTATTAAATTCTATACTTTGTGCTGTACCAGAGAATGCATTATTCCAACCATTGATAGCAAAGTCAGATTTTTCTAGTTTATACGTTCTATCTATTATAGTTTCTGTATATTCTAAGCTACTTTTACGTAGTTGAATTTCGTCTATTAAGGCTTCAAAATAAACCACAGTAAAATCGATGACATCCTTATCGGATTTCACAATGTCTGGATGTGCTAAATACTTATCGTAATAAAACAACTGGCACGACATTCCTTTTAAAGGCGACAAAAATGACACTTCTGGAATACCAGCAAACTTCTGTTTCATTACAGTTAAATCGTCTGAAGCATGTGGTTTTAAATCGTGTAAAATTTTATAAGCAGTTGCAAATAGCATAAATGCTGTAGCTGTATGCATTTTACTTTCGTATTCTCGTTTTTCTGAATTATCTAAAGCCGATTTGTTTTCGGCTAAATTAGATAGTCCAGACGCATCGTAGTAACTTTCTTTTACCCAAATTCCTAAAGTAATCCCTTCTTGTACTGCAAATAAGCTTTGATTTAAATACACTGGTAAAGCAACAGATTCTGGCAATAAGCGCTTTTTTAATGCTAAAATGGTTTTAGAAACCGAAGTTACATTTACATTACTTCCATTATTAGCTCTAGATAAATAGAGTAAAATAGACTCGTCTTTAGCGTCTTTATCTTTGTTTTTAGCACGTTGGCTTTGCTCCCATTGAATACTTTTAAGGTAAGAAGTCGCTTCATCTCGAAGCATATCTAATTCGCTTTGTTTTATTGGGAATGTTGAGTTGTGTTCCATTTATTCAGTCTTCGGTTTGCAGTAAGCAGTATTCAGTATTTACTCAAATTTGCTTACTCAAATTATTAGTTTTATTATAATAAATTATACAGAAGACTGCCAACTGAAGACCGTCTAATGATAACTCTTTTCTTTCTATTTAAATTTTTCAGGATTTTTCATTATGTAATTAATGAGCTTTCCTATTTCTTTACTTTTATTTTGTAGTTCCATTTGTTTTTCATCCGAAATATAATTGCAAGCAACTGCAAAGTCTAACCATAATTGTGTTTCGGAATTTTCACCATCTGCATCAGACATTTTACTTTTAAAATGCTTTTCATATTGTCGTTTTCTATAGCCTTCAGCAATATTAGAACATACAGATCTGCTTGAACGTACCATTTGAGAAGTGAGTCCAAACAATTCAGATTTAGGAAATTCTTTAGTTAAATAAAAAATCTCCATTGCTAAATTGAATCCTTTTTGATATGCTAATAATGTTTTAAACGACATATTATACTTAATAATTTTTCTGACTGCAAACTGATTACTGCAAACTGCTTACTTGTATTGGCGCTTTAGCCAGCTTATTCATAACCTCAGGTGTTTTGTTATATAGTAATTGTATGATTCTATGAGGTGCAAAGACGTAGCGTTTTCTAAACATTCCATCCCATTTTTGGTAGGTTTGTTTACTAAAAAAACCCCCTTCTTTAAATTCGCTTCCTGATTTTAATTCGTCTATTTTAAAAGATATTGCATAGGATTCTAAAGGAATGTCTTTTTTTGCGATGCCTTCTAATATAGCGTGTGTGACTTTGTTTTCGTCTTTTGCAAATACGTTATGTATTGGTCCTAAATCTATTCGTTTTATAAATTTTGGGAATACTTTTGCTAGTTTTTTATCTATTGCATAAGCCATTGTTTCCATATTCATTTCTCGATCTGCAACGGTTTTTAATACTTGGTAAATTTCGGTTTTATAATCTTCTACTTGTTTTCCGTCGTAATTAAAATATAGGTAACATATAAATGGTCTGTTGTGTGACACATCATAAAAGCTCCAACTCACCAAATATTTTGCAGGCGACTGTTCTGGTGCTTCTATAATTTTACCTTGCACAAAACGGTTAAATATATATTCTTTTTTTGCTGAAGTATAATAGACTATGGAAGCTGCTTGAAATAAATCGCGCTTTTTAATAGGCTCTTTTTTTCGCATTAAGGTGTCTAAAAACTCTTCTTTGAGCGTTTCTATTGGTGTTAACTTACCAAGATACTCTTCGCGTAATTCTAAATCATTAAATAGGTATCGAAACTCTAGATAGTTAGGAAAACCAGAATCGGTTAAATCTACCTTCATATTATCTTCATCATCGTACATGTATTTTACACGCATGGCTTCGATAGAATATAACAACAAATCACTGTATTGCTTAAACAACAACACTTCTTGTTTGTTACACAATTGCTGTTCTTGGACTACTACAATAAGTTCTTTTAGTGCAAAATCTACCATTTTATGATAGAAGACGTATTGCTCTTTGGAGTCTAATTGTGCTGAATCTAAAGGGGTTACTATCATAAATAAGTATTCAGTTTACAGTATTCAGTAAGCAGTTTTGCCACGTAATAACAAATTACTTTATTAGTTTAAAATTTGTTTGAGAGTTCTTTTTTGCGTTAAGGATTGAGGCTTTGTTGGAGCTCCTCGCAGAGAGCGACTGCCGAAAGCCTGACCAACTTTTGCCTTAAAAGCAAAAGTTGGTAACGCCATAATTTTATATTACTTATTAACCTAATAAATCGTCGTCGTTGGCTTTTGGCTCTGGCTTCCCATTACCAACTCCACCAGAATCATCTCCACCTGAAGGTGCATTTGGATCTGCTTTATAATACTCGTCGAAAATCTCTTTCATGTCTATACCATAACGATCTGCGAAGTTTTTCTGGATTTCAGAATCTTTAGCTCTAATTTCGCTTAATGCCTCTGCATAGCTACCATAAACGCCTTGCATCACTTTTTCGTGTACTGGAATATTATCCATCATTTCCTGACGTGCTTTGGCGCTTGCTGTATGCATTGCTGCTAGAGTTTCGCCAATATGCTCATCGGTTTTAACACCTAAATGCTCTAAAATTGCTGCAAATTCTTGGTCTGTACGTGCTTTTAAAGCTACGATGTAACCATCGTAATACTTTAATCTTTCGTCTGTATCACTCTTTAATTTTGCACGATGTGTTTGTAAATTGCTACGTAAGGAGGTTAATACTTTAATGGTTAAATTGTGCTTGTGTACAAAGCTATCCTTAGAGGCTGCAAGGGTTGTGTAGGCATTTTTAAGACCTTCTAACTCTTCTACTTTTTGCTCTAATTGTGTCACTTTTGCCAAGGCATCTGAATATTCTGTGGATTGTTTATCTGCAACTTCCTCAAGTGCTTGTCGCGATTGCTTTAGTAAAGCGTATTGCTCCTCTAACTTATCTTCTACTTCTTTCTTTTTTTGTAGTGCTTTCGTGTGGTTATTACTAGCTTCTACTATTGCTGTTTTAAGGCTTTCTTCAACTTCTTTAATTTCTAACTCTCTATCCTTTAAACGTTTTACTGCTGCTTGACTTTTAAACGACAACTCATTTAATAAGGTTTGTACATCTGCGCTTTCTATACGTTGTTGAAAGAGTGCTTTTGCTTTATTATCTGCTGCATCGCGTGTTTTTTGTGCGTCTTTTAATTCTTGCTCTGCTTTTTTGATTTTTCCTTTTCTTCCCCAAAGGTTATTCCAAAAAGTATCTGGTTTAGCATTAGCATCTTCCAACTCTACTTTTGCGCGTTCTAAACGTTTAATCGCATCGTCAATGATCTTTTGCTCTTCAGCGTTTAATGCCGAAAAGCCTTCGAACATTATACCTACTTCATCTTGATAATCTGTTAAATCTTTTATAGCATCTAATAAGGTTGATCTGTCCTTTTCTGCCATATCCACAACGTTATCTAAAGTTGCGTTTAAGATTTTTTGGCGACTTTCTGGGTCGTCTTCTTGTGCCAATTTAGATTTCATTTGGTCAATGGCTTTTCCCCAATTGACATCTACTTTTTCTGTTTTTTCGTTGGAATTTGTTTCTAATAAATCAAAATCATCAGACATATTGTGTAGTGTTTTTTAGTTGAACAATTTATGGATAAGCAATTTCGCTAAAATTTATGTATAATAAAATTAAACTGCCTAAAATATATGTAGCGAAATTATATAATTTGTTACACGAGTTTTTATTTTATCTTTATAAGAAAACTAAATTATGAAAAAATCACTTTTAACCTTATGTTTAATTACCTTATTTGTAGTTGCTTGTAAAAAAGAAAAAAAGACCGAAACAACCATTGTTGAAACTGAAGCTAAACAAGAAGAGACACCTGTAGAACCTTTAAAAATAATACCAATAGAACATGCTACGATGGTTTTGGAGTCTGGAGACGAAGTGATTTACGTTGATCCTGTTGGAGGACTTCAAGCTTTTGAAGCGCAAAAAACGCCAACACTGGTTTTAATTACAGATATACATGGTGACCATTTAGATTTAGCTACGCTAGAAGAATTGAAACTAAATAATGCTACATTAATTGCTCCAGAAGCAGTAACTAAAACTTTACCTAAAACCATTGCAAAAACAATTGTGACTTTAAATAATAACGACAAACATACTATTAATACGTTAACTGTTGAAGCTATTGCAATGTATAATTTAAGAGATGAAGCACTAAAATTTCACCCTAAAGGACGTGGAAATGGTTATGTATTAACTTTAGGAGGTGAGCGCATTTATATTTCTGGAGATACAGAAGATATTCCAGAAATGCGTGCTTTAAAAAATATTGATAGAGCCTTTATTTGCATGAATTTACCTTATACAATGACTGTAGAAAGTGCAGCAAATGCTGTTTTAGAGTTTAAACCAAAACAAATTTATCCTTACCATTATAGAGGAACGGACGGTTTTAGTGATGTTACATTATTTAAAGAATTGGTAACAAAGAGCAGTAATTCTATAGAAATTATACAATTAAATTGGTATAAATAGTCAAAATAGTGTTAATTATTTTAATTTTACGTCTTTAATTAAAATAAATTTTTATATTTGAGTTCCCTCAGAATTTAACAAACAAACAATTATGTATTTAGCTATCTCTAAATTAGCTTTCAATTCTGTGGTACTTATAAGCACTTCGAGTTTAACTTACCTCCTTGTATTAGTTAGTGTTGTTTTTATAATTTTAATTGCGATGGCAGTTATAAAAAATTATAGACTTAAAGCTGATAATGAGCGTTTAAGTAAACTTAATCCCTTTGATGAAATGGATGATAAATATAAAGATTTTACTCATGGACACATGTATAATACCGAAAATAAAAACGATTAAAATAAATCGAACATAAAAAATATGTGTATAAACTAAAAAAACCTGCAAAATGCAGGTTTTTTTAGTTTATATAAGTAACACTATTAACGTACTAATTTTTTGTACTTAATACGTTTTGGCATTAAATCGCCACCAAGACGCTTCTTTTTGTTTTCTTCGTAATCACTAAAACTACCTTCAAAGAAATAGACTTGAGAGTTACCTTCAAAAGCTAATATGTGAGTACATACACGATCTAAAAACCATCTATCGTGTGAAATAACAACTGCACAACCTGCAAAGCTTTCTAAACCTTCTTCTAATGCTCTTAATGTATTAACATCTAAGTCGTTAGTAGGCTCATCTAAAAGCAATACATTGCCTTCTTCTTTAAGTGTCATTGCTAAGTGTAAGCGGTTACGTTCTCCACCAGACAAAAGTTCTACTTTTTTATTTTGTTCTCCACCAGAGAAGTTAAAACGACTTAAATAGGCTCTAGAATTCACTTCTTTTCCTCCCATCATAATTAACTCTTGCTCGTCGCTAAAGTTTTGCCAAATTGTTTTACTAGGATCTATATTAGAATGCTTTTGATCTACATAAGCAATCTTGGCTGTTTCACCAACCTTAAATTCGCCTTTATCTGGAGTTTCTTCTCCCATAATCATTCTAAAAATTGTAGTTTTACCAGCGCCATTTGGTCCAATAATACCAACAATGCCTGCTTGTGGTAAGTTAAAATTTAAATCTTCATACAGTATTTTATCATCATAGGCTTTGCTTACGCCAATTGCTTCGATAACATTTGTTCCTAAACGAGGACCATTTGGTATGTAGATTTCTAATTTCTCGTCAAGTTGTTTTTGATCTTGACTCATTAATTTATCGTAATTTTTTAAACGCGCTTTTTGCTTTGTTTGTCTTCCTTTTGCACCTTGACGAACCCAATCTAGCTCACGCTCTAAGGTTTTTTGACGTTTAGAGGCTGTTTTACTTTCTTGAGCCATACGTTTTGATTTTTGATCTAACCAAGACGAGTAATTTCCTTTCCAAGGGATGCCTTCTCCTCTATCTAACTCTAAAATCCAACCTGCAACGTTATCTAAAAAGTATCTATCGTGTGTTACAGCAATAACAGTTCCTTTATATTGTGCTAAATGATGTTCTAACCAATGTACAGATTCTGCATCCAAATGGTTAGTTGGTTCATCTAATAATAAGACATCAGGTTCTTGTAAAAGTAAACGACATAAAGCGACACGACGACGTTCTCCACCAGAAAGTACTCCTATTTTTTTATCGCCATCTGGAGTACGCAGTGCATCCATAGCGATTTCTAGTTTGGTATCTAATTCCCAAGCATTAGCAGCATCTATTTGATCTTGCAAAACGGCTTGTCTTGCCATTAGCTTTTCCATTTTATCGGCATCGCTATACACTTCTTCTAAACCAAATTGATCGTTAATTTTGTTATATTCATCTAGTATAGCAACAGTTTCTGCAGCGCCTTCTTTAACCACTTCCATTACAGTTTTATTGTCGTCTAATTGCGGTTCTTGCTCTAAATACCCAACCGAATAATCTTGAGAAAAGACCACGTCGCCTTGGTAATTTTTATCGACACCAGCTATAATTTTTAAAAGTGTGGACTTACCAGATCCATTAAGACCTAAGATTCCTATTTTGGCTCCATAAAAGAAACTTAAATAGATGTTTTTAAGTACTGGAGTGTTTGCAGATTTAAACGTCTTGGTTACACCAGACATTGAAAAAATTATTTTTTTATCGTCAGCCATTGTTAATTTTTGATTTGCGAATTACGATTTACGAATTACAATGTTAATTTTAATTTTTGTTTTAGAACTGGTTAAACTCTACCTTTTAAAGCATTAAACACCCAAGCGATTGCGAAAAACCCAATACCAACTGAAGCAAAACCCCAACCTGCAGTATCATCGTATCTAAAAGCGCCTAAAGCGATTAAACCTAATCCTACTATTATCATTATAGTGGTAGCCCAAGCCAACACTGTGTTTTTATTCATTGCCATATTTTAATTTTTAAGCGAATAACAAATATCGCAATTTTTAACCAAAAAAAGCATCCTATTTTAGAATGCTTTTTTATTAATTTAATAATTGTTTATCTTGTTTTATCTAATAGGTTATTATGTTGTATTGCTTCTGCTTTATATTAATTATGGCATAATACATCTATACACTTATAAACTGTTTTGAAACTGCTCAACTTTTTCTAATAATTCTTTGTTTAATTCTTCATTACTAATCTTATCATCTTTAAAATTATCGCCAAAAGATGGAAAAGAAAATTTACCAACAATATTGGCATTGTGCCTAGGGAAACGATCTGAAGCCATTTCTAAAACCGATTTCCCACCTCTTCCTCCTGGAGAAGCAGCCATTAAAAGCATAGGCTTATTATAAAAATTTTTTGGTTCTTCTCTAGACATCCAATCGAATAAATTTTTAAATACAGCTGCATACGCTCCATTATGTTCTGCAAGCGAAACAATTATACCATCGGCCGATTTAATATGTTGTAAAAACTCTATCGCGTTTTCAGGAATACCTATCTCCTTTTCTAAATCAACTCCAAAAACAGGTAATTCAAAATTATTTAAATCTAAGATTTTGGTTTCTACATTTTTAACTAATGTGGACGCATAAGTCGCTAACCTTTTGTTTATTGATGTTTTACTATTACTTCCTGCAAATACGATGATGTTTTTCATACAATTTTTATTAAATATTGAATAACAAATATAGTAACCACAGCTTTATATTACTAAATATATAATGACATGTAATACATATTTGTAAATTTTCATTTTTAATACCAGTTTTGGTTTCGTAAATTCGTGGGAAATAAAATTATACTATGGATATTAACTTCAATAAAAACGAAGATTATAATAAATTACTTCTTTCCGATTTAAAAAAACGCCTAGTAAAAGTTAAGCTTGGTGGCGGAGAAAAACGCATAGAAAAACACCATGCAAAAGGAAAAATGACTGCTAGAGAGCGTGTTAACTATCTATTAGATACCAAAAAACCATCTATAGAAATTGGTGCTTTTGCTGGTGAAGACATGTATATGGAACATGGTGGCTGTCCTTCTGGAGGCGTTGTTGTAAAAATGGGTTATATAAAGGGTAAACAATGTATTGTAGTTGCTAATGATGCTACTGTAAAGGCTGGAGCTTGGTTTCCTATAACTGGAAAAAAGAATTTACGTGCTCAAGAAATTTCTATTGAAAACAAGCTACCAATAATCTATTTAGTGGATTCTGCTGGTGTGTATTTGCCTATGCAAGACGAAATTTTCCCAGATAAAGAGCATTTTGGTCGCATTTTTAGAAATAATGCTGTGATGAGTAGTATGGGAATTACACAAATTTCTGCAGTGATGGGAAGTTGTGTTGCTGGTGGAGCGTATTTACCAATTATGAGTGACGAGGCTTTAATTGTAGATAAAACAGGAAGTATTTTTCTGGCTGGAAGCTACCTAGTAAAAGCTGCAATTGGAGAAACTATTGATAATGAAACTTTAGGTGGAGCGACAACACATTGCGAAATTTCTGGTGTTACAGATTATAAAGCGAAAGACGATAAAGATGCTTTAGATACTATAAAACGCTTAATGGATAAAATTGGTGATTATGATAAAGCTGGTTTTAATAGAACTGACGCTAAAAAACCTAAAGAAAATCCTGAGAATATATTTGGAATCCTACCAGAATCGCGAGCAGATCAATACGATATGAAAGAAATTATTAAGCGATTAGTAGATAATAGTGAGTTTGACGAGTACAAAGAAGGTTATGGAAAAACAATTATAACTGCTTACGCTAGGATTGATGGTTGGGCTGTTGGTATTGTTGCTAACCAACGTAAATTAGTAAAAACTAAAAAAGGCGAAATGCAATTTGGTGGTGTAATTTATAATGATAGTGCAGATAAAGCGACACGTTTTATTGCCAATTGTAATCAGAAAAAAATACCATTAGTATTTTTACAAGATGTTACTGGTTTTATGGTTGGCAGTAAATCTGAGCATGGAGGAATTATAAAGGATGGCGCTAAAATGGTAAATGCAGTAAGTAACTCTGTGGTACCAAAATTTACAATAATTATTGGTAATAGTTATGGTGCAGGAAATTACGCTATGTGCGGAAAAGCTTACGACCCACGATTAATTGCAGCTTGGCCAAGTGCAGAACTTGCTGTGATGAGTGGTAATAGTGCAGCAAAAGTATTATTACAAATAGAAAAAGCTTCTCTTTTAAAGAAAGGGGAAAAAATTACCCCAGAAAAAGAAGCTGAACTTTTTAATAAAATAAAGGACAGATACGACAACCAAGTGTCTCCTTATTATGCAGCTGCACGAATTTGGACAGATGGAGTTATTAACCCATTGGACACCAGAACTTGGATTAGCATGGGAATTGAAGCTGCTAACCACGCTCCTATTGAAAAGAAATTTAATATGGGTATTTTACAAGTGTAAATTACGTCTATAAAATATTTGATTAATAAAAAACACTCCTAATACAAATTAGGAGTGTTTTTTACTTCTAGAATAATTTACATATTTTGATACGAATTTATTAACCTAATAAACTCTGCTCTATAGCCTTGTTTATCTTTGCCTCTACCTGCTTCTGCTAACATCACAACATCATTAACTGTTGCGTTATTATAAAATTGGGATTGTCTTAATTGCATTCCAAAAAGTGCTACTGCAGATGCAAATTTTAAATCTTCGGAAGGGGTTTCAATTTTATCCTTTTGCACATGTACCATTTCTATACTTTTAGTGCCTTCTGGCTTTTTGTATCTAAATTTAACGGTTAGCAATTCGTCTTTAAAGCCATCAACTGTAGTGGTTTTAGTGTATTTTAAATTTGGAACTGTTTTTAAATAGTTGCTCTTAACTCCTGTTGGAATGACTTCGTATAAGGCAGTCACTGTGTGTCCGCTTCCTAGTTCGCCAGCATCTTTAGTGTCGTCTATAAAATCTTCGTCTGCTAACATTCTATTTTCGTAACCAATTAATCGGTAAGCTTGTACTTTTTTAGGATTAAATTCTACTTGTATTTTTACATCTTTTGCAATAGTGTATAAAGTACCTCCAAATTCTTTACCAAACACTTTTTGTGCTTCTTGCATTGTATCTATATAGGCATGATTTCCATTGCCTTTATCTGCTAAAATTTCTAATTTAGAATCTTTGTAATTTCCATAACCAAATCCTAAAACCGATAAATACACTCCAGATTTACGCTTCTCTTCAATAAGTGTTTGCATATCTTTATTGCTAGACATACCAACGTTAAAATCGCCATCTGTTGCTAAAATCACTCTATTGTTGCCTTTCTTTTTAAAATTCTTTTGTGCCAATTTATAAGCCAGTTCAATGCCAGCTCCTCCTGCTGTTGAACCTCCAGCATTTAAATTATCTAAAGCCTTTAAAATGGTTTGTTTATCGCTTCCTGAGGTTGGTTCTAAAACCACTCCTGCAGCTCCTGCATAAACTACTATAGATACTTTGTCCTGTTCTCTAAGTTGATTTACCAATAGTTTAAACGCAGATTTTAATAATGGAAGTTTATTTTGGTTACTCATAGAGCCAGAAACATCTATTAAAAACGTTAAGTTAGAGGCTGGCAATTCTTCATTATTATACGTTTTACCTTGTAGTCCAATTTTAACAATTTTAGTTTCTGTATTCCAAGGCGTTATAGCTAATTCGGTATGTATTGAAAAAGGATGATCTCCTGTTGGTTGCGGATAATTATAATTGAAATAATTTACCATTTCTTCAATTTTAACAGCGTCTGGAGCAATGGATTGTCCGTTATTAATCATTCGTCTTACATTGCTATAAGAAGCTTTATCCACATCTATAGAAAAGGTTGAAAGTGGCGAAGCATTTGTATGCTCAAACTGGTTTTCGTCTATTACAGCATAACTCTCTTGCGTGTTAATTCTAAAATTCCCTTTGTGTGTAGTGATTACAACACAGCCTTGTTTTGCGATATCTCCAAATTTATTTTTAGATTGTGCTTTATCGTAAACCACTTTACTATCTATTTCGGATTGTGGTAAATTTTCGATTAAAAAATTATTTTCTTTTTTAATAGGGTTTCCATCTACAATATATAGCAACTCCTTAGAGTTATTTTTTTTATTATTTTTAGTCGAAATGACTATCACTCCATTGCTGCCTCTGTTTCCATAAATAGCTGTTGCTCCAGCATCTTTAAGTATATTAATGTTGTTAATATGCTTCGGATTCATTTTTTGCATTGACTTGTAGCTTTGTATTTTTCCATCAACTACGACCAAAGGCTCACTATTACCATTTAAGCTATTAACACCTCTTAATATAATTCTAGAATTATTGTTTTCTTTTTTTTCTGTAACAGTTAAACCTGCAACTTGACCTTGCAAAGCTTGTACTGTAGAAGTGCTATTTAGTTGATTTGCCAATTTGTTGTGATAGGTTTTTTGTTTTTGCTTTTTTATTTGTGAAGCAGATGGTTTATAGTTGTTTGAAATTGATGATGAGTTTACAGAATATGTATTAGACTTTGTTCTTCTTTGTGTTGAATATGCTATAACAACAACCTCTTCTAAAGCGTTGTTATCTAGTTGCATAGAAAAACTTATTGTTGTTGCTTTTCCTACGGTTTTTTGTTGTGTGATATAGCCAACATAAGAGTACTCTAAAACATCACCTTCTTTAGCTTTAATTGAGTACTTGCCATCAAAATCGGTTTGGGTTCCTGAGGTTGTTCCTTTAACCATAACCGTTAATCCTGGTAATGGTATGGCTGTTTCATCTGTAATAATACCAGAAATTGTTTTTTCTTGTGCGCTTACTTGTAGTGTAATTAACAAGATGAGCAGATGTAGTAATTGTTTCATAATAATTGGTTTTTATAATTAGTCTTTAATAATTGAAATTAATTCTGGTAACACTGCAATTGCAGTTAATAAAACCATATTGTTTTTTGGCTTTGTTTCAGTAGTCAAATCTGATTTTATATCTTTTTGTGCAGTTGCTTCAACCGTTTTACTTGCGTTAGGATTTCTTACCATTATTACTGAAGACTCAGTAGTTTCATTTGCATAACTTTCGGCTAATTGATAAGCACTTGTAATACCATCATTATAGTTTTTAATGAATTTAGAAGAGTCATTATTTAAAGCATTAAGTGTTTTTTTTATGTTTTTTGGAGTCGATTCTTCTAAAATTAATCCGTTTACTTTAGAGTAAAGTACTATTGAAAATCTATCGGTTTCATTTAAACGTTTTGATAAGAATTTAAATGCTTGTTGAAGTATAATTTTGTCTTCTGAAGAAAAGCTTCTGTTTGATGTTTCTAGAAGAAAAGTGATGTGTTTCGACTTTACTTCTTCTTCATTTGGTGTAGTCTCATTAGTATGAACTGAAAAATTTTCAGCTATAAAAGAAATAAAATCATCCAAAATAATAGAATCTGTTTCTACAGATTTACTTTGCGCATTACTATTAAATGTTATTAGTAACAAGAGAAGTGGTAGTATTGATTTCATAATAATTGGTTTTAAAGTTTACTCAAACCTATAACCAAATCGCAATGTATAAAACCAATAATGAGTGAAGTGTACTTTTGGGTGAGTGAACCCTAAACACAAAAAAGGCTAAGCGAAATGCTTAACCTTTTATTATTTTGGGAATTTATTTTAAAACTACTTAATTTCTGTAGCAAAAGGAAACATTAATTGTATTCCTTTTTGTTTAGACATTGATTTTACTTCTTGCAAAATTTTATAGTTTTCTTCACCTAGTTCTTCTTTTAAAAGTGCTTCTTTAGATTGTACCAAGCCAAAACCTTGCAAAATAGCATCTAAATCTTTTTCAAACACAGGATATTCAATTATTTTATACTCTTCAACTTCAGTAAGTTCTGCAGCATAAGCTAAAGCCGCATCTAAACCACCTAACTCATCTACTAACCCATTAGTTACTGCGTCTGTTCCTGTCCAAACTCTACCTTGTCCGATTTCGTGTACAGCTTCTTGAGTCATGTTACGACCTTGTGCTACTCTATTGGTAAATAAGTCATAAATTGAGCTTACACCTTCTTTTATAAACGCGCGTTGGTTATCGTCCATTGGCTCGAAAAAACTATACGTAACGGCATTTTTATTGGTTACTACTTGTTCGGCATTAATTCCCCATTTATCTGCTAACCCTTTTATGTTAGGTAAAGTTCCAAATACACCAATACTACCTGTAATTGTTGTTGGTTCTGCATAAATTTTATTGGCATTACAAGCAATATAATAACCACCAGAAGCAGCAACGTCTCCCATAGACACAATTACTGGTTTTACTTTTTTGGTTAACTCTACTTCTCTCCAAATTAGCTCGCTCGCTAAAGCACTTCCACCAGGAGAGTTTACTCTAAGTACTATTGCTTTAATTTTATCGTCGTTACGAGCTTTCTCTAAAGATTTGTTTACTGCGCCTTGTCCAACATAAGTTTCGTCGCCTTCGCCATAAAATATTTGACCTTCGGTATAAATAACAGCAATTCTATCTTTTGCCGTAAATGGCTTTTTATTTGAGGCATATTTAGCATACTCTTCAATTTCTATAGTATTCAGTTCTTTTTTGTAGTCTATGCCTACTGCTTTTTTAATTCCGTTTAAATACTCATCGTGGTATGCAATTTTATCCATTAAACCCGATTTGACCGCTAATTCTGGTGTTCTAGATAATAAATCGTCTGCAATTGTATTTAATTGTTCTGTTGAAATGTTTCTGCTTTCTGAAACTTCTTTTTTAACTTCAGTCCAAATTCCATTTAAATAGGCACTAATTTGCTCACGATTATTATCGCTCATTTCATTTTCTAAATAAGGCTCCACAGCACTTTTGTATTTTCCTAAACGAATAACTTCCATTTTAATACCAGATTTTTCCTGAAAATCTTTAAAATATAAACGCTCTGTAGATAAGCCTTTAAACTCCATAACACCTACTGGGTTTATATATAGAGTATCTGCAACAGAATTTAAATAATAATCCTTTTGAGAATATACATCTCCATAAGACACTACAAATTTACCAGACTCTTTAAACTTTATTAATGCATCTCGTAACGCTTTTGTTTGCGTTATTCCTGCCATTACAAAGTTATTGTCTATTGATATTCCTTTAATATTATCGTCTGTGGCTGCATATTCTAAGGCATAAATAATATCAAAAAGTCCATTTTTTTTGTTTTCGTCTAAAAAAGGATAGTCTTTAAATGTTGTTTTAGCAGCATAATCTTTTATTGGGAAGTCTAATTTTAACTCCAAAACGGAGTCTTTTTTAACCACTACTTTATCTTTTGAGGACGAGCCAGAAAGTAAACCAATAATAATTAAAAATCCGAAACAGATAAATAGAAAGACAAAGATGCCAATTACTGTAGAAAATACACGTTTTATAAAATTCATATCTAATTTTTGTTTTGTTAGTAGGTGTTTTAAATAAATTGTTACAACTTATTTAAAAGTTTTAATGTTTTTTTTCTGTTGATTTTACCAGAAGGTGTTTCAACAAATTTAGAAATAGCGTAAGTCTGTTTAGGCTTCATTAATTTGTTTAAATTTTTAAAAGCTGAAGGTGTAATAGTTACCTCATCGGCTTCAATAATTAAAATTAATTGCTCTCCTAAAGTCTCATTTTTTTCTGAAGCAATAAAGAAACGCTCTTTTATACTCGATTTTAATTGTTCCTCAATTTGTTCTGGATTTATTTTTAACCCTCCAGAATTTATAATATTATCATAACGACCAAGCCATTCAAACTCTGTTTTAGAATGTATATTTACAACATCGTTAGTCACAATGTTTTCTTCCAAGATATTTGGTGCATTAATTATTAAGCAATTTCTAGAATCTTTAGAAACAGTTACGTTTGGCAATGTTTTAAAGTGATTTACTTCAGCATTACCACTATTATTAATTTGTTTAACTGCGATATGAGTTATGGTTTCTGTCATTCCATAAGTTTCATAAATGGTTGTTTGTAAACCTTGAACACTTGCTTTTAAAGGACCAGAAACAGCAGCACCTCCAACAATAAGTTGCTCTATATTTTGAATATAACTCATTGTTTTGTGCAATTGCATTGGTAGCATAGCGCAAAATTTATAAGGGACTTCGTAATCAAAAACTGGTCGTGATGTTGGCTCGGTTAAATCTAGCTCTAAACCTAAAACCATTGCTCTTACAAGCATCATTTTACCTGCAATAAAATTGCTAGGTAAACAATGCAAGGCCTTGTCTCCAGGCTGTAAATTAAAAAAATCTCCAGTTGCAATAGCAGAATGTACCATTGCCTGTTTACTTAACCGTATTGGTTTTGGCTTTCCTGTAGAGCCAGACGTGTTAACAATTACATAGTCTTTGGCATCTAACCAATCTATTAAAAAGTTGCCAATAGTTTTCTCAAAAGGGAGTCCTTCTTTTATATGGCTATAAGCGACTTCCTTAAGCTCTTCAAATAAATACGTACTGTTATTTAATCTGAATTTATTATGAATTTTATTATACTGTGGTACCACTATCTTCAATAATTTTATAGTCTTCTTTTGGTGGCTCTATTACTTTTCCTGTTAATTTTTCTTTCCAATTTGTCCAACCGTATTTTTTAGAAAAAACGAATAAAATAATTGGATAAAACACCAATACAGGTAAAATAATATCTAAAGCTGTATTGTTAGCTTCTTCTGCTGTGTATTTAAAAATAGCATCGGTTTGCAAAGCAGACCAATCTGCTGTGACTAGTAATGCTGCTAATAGATTGTTTCCTAAATGGAAGCCAAGTGCTAGTTCTAAACCATCGTCCATTAAAGTCATTATACCTAACATTAAACCTGTACCAACGTAAAACACCATAGTAATCATTCCCATTTCGGCAACTTCAGGGTTTGCACTATGCGCTAGACCAAAAAACAAAGAAGTGAAAATTAATGGAAACCACTTATTTTTAACCATTATACCTATTTGCTGCATAAAATAGCCTCTAAACAAATACTCTTCTAACCCAATTTGAAACGGAAATAAAACAATACTAATAATAAAAAGTATGGCAAATTTTGTAGCATCGAATTGCAATTCTACTTGGCTAGGATCACTAAAATAAGAGATTGCAAAGGTTACAACAGTTAAGCCTACTATTAACAAAAAAGAGAATACAATTCTGCTCCAATCTATTTTTGATCTTGCAGTAGTTAGTGATAATATGCTTCTTTCGTTTACAAACTTTACGATTAAAAATAAAAGGATTAATAAAATTGCAAATGGTGCCAAATTAATAATTAAAGAGAGATTTGCAGGTATGCCTTTCATACTATCGTATAACGCATCCATATCTTCCTTGGAAGTAAACAGAAACATTATAAAATTAGCGATAAATATTCCTGAAATAAATATTATAACTAGTAATAATGTTAGTGTTTGGTTTTTTCCTTTAAAGGCTTGTTGTATGTAATTCATAAATTATAATTTAAAATCCCAATTTAAGTTATTATTGTATTGCAATGTACCATTTTTTACTTGTAATGGCGAATCAAAATTATTAGTAAATAAGCTTCCTGTGCCTAATCCTTGAGGCCTTTTATTATGTTTTAAATAGGTGTATTGCGCAATGGCATTTAAACCAATATTACTTTCTAAAGCACTTGTAATCCACCAACCAATATTTTGTTTTTCGGCAAGATTAATCCACTCGTCTGTACCTTTAAATCCACCTATAAAGCTAGGTTTTAAAATTATATATTGTGGTTGTATTGTAAGTAATGCTTCTTGTTTTTGTTGTGCAGTAAATAGCCCTATTAATTCTTCGTCTAAAGCAATTGGTAATGGTGTTTGCTCACAAAGTGTTGCCATAGCTTGGTATTGACCTTGTTTTATGGGTTGCTCAATAGAATGTAATTGAAATTCTGAAAGCTGTTTTAATTTCTCTAAAGCTTCAGTTGGCGTAAAAGCACCATTGGCATCTACTCTAAGTTCAATATCTTCCGCAGAAAACTCTTTACGTATGGATTTAAGTAGATTTAATTCCGTTTTAAAATCAATAGCACCTATTTTTAATTTTATACAGCTAAAGCCTGCTTTTAATTTCTCTTTAATTTGAGTTTTCATAAACGCTTCGTTTCCCATCCAAATTAAACCGTTTATTGGTATTGTTGCGTTGTCTTTAGTGAAAGCAGAAGGGAACAGTTTAAATTCATGATCGCTTTGTAAAGATTTAAATGCCATTTCTAAACCTATTTGAATACTTGGAAACTCAATAAGTTCACTCCACAAAACCTCTAAACCTTTATCAATATTTTGGCAAGTCCATTGTAATTTACTTTCGTAATCTGGTCTGTCGTCTATACTTAAGCCTCTTAATATACCACACTCTCCTATGCCTTGTTTTCCTTCGTTTTCTATAATTATAAACCAAGTTTCCTTAGTTTTTAGAACACCACGAGACGTTCCGCTTGGGACTTTAAATTCTAATATATGTTGTTTATAATTTGCTTTCATAATGTACACCAAAAGTACTTAATTAATTTTGTAATTTGTAACACTAAATAACAAGTTATTTAATGTCTGAATTCCCAAATATCCTATTGTATGCCATCCCATTTTTTTTGGTTGCTATGGGTTTAGAATTATATGTTATTATAAAACAAGGCATTAAAACCTATGAAACAAAAGATGCCTTTGCATCTATTGCTATGGGTTTAGGCAATGTTATACTTGGTTTTTTAAGTAAAGCTTTGGCATTGGCTTCCTTTTTTGTTGTTTATGAGTATTTTAGAGTGTTCACTATACCTATTAGTTGGTGGAGTTTTTTACTACTATTTGTTTTAGATGATTTTGCATATTATTGGTTTCATCGTATTTCGCATGAGTGTAGATTATTTTGGGCGTCACATGTTGTCCATCACTCATCACAACATTACAATTTAAGTACTGCATTAAGACAAACGTGGTCTGGCGGCTTTTATACATTTATATTCTGGTTGTGGCTTCCTATTTTAGGCTTTGATCCTGGGATGATTATTTTGCAAATGTCCATTAGTTTACTCTATCAGTTTTGGATTCATACAGAAGCTATTAACAAACTCCCAAAATGGTTTGAAGCTGTTTTTAATACACCTTCGCATCATAGAGTGCATCATGGCAGTAATCCTTTATATTTAGATAAAAATCATGCAGGAATATTAATTATATGGGATAAGTTATTTGGTACTTTTCAGCCAGAGATAAAAGAAGAAAAAGTGATTTATGGGTTGGTTAAAAATATTGAAACCTACAATCCTATTAAAATTGCTTTTGTTGAATGGATTGAACTGTTTAAAGATTTTTTTACTGAAGGTATTTCGATTAAAAACAGGCTGTTATATCTTATTAAGCCTCCTGGTTGGAAACATGATGGCACTGGGAAATTAAGTAATGACTTAAAAGAAGAATGGCTTAAGGAGAATACATAATTTTTAAAAAAAATTATCTTAAATCAATTTGTAAACCGAAAAAATTAGAATTTGCTGCACTCGTATATTTAGCATGTGTATAGCTAAAACGCATTTTATTAAGTTTTATAGAAAAACCAGCTGAAAGTCCTGAGAAGTTACGTTGGTCCTCGATACGTAGTTCCTCTGCTCGTCTAAAATTATAACCTAGGCGAATATTAAATCCACCTTCTGGAAATAACTCTGCGCCTAAAATGGTATGTCTAACAACTTGCGATAAAAAGCCCACTTTTTCTTGTGTTTGATTGCCTTCTAAATCTGTGGTTGCACGTGCAGGATTTGCTGTACCAATTGGCCATTGTTGTAAATTCTCGAAAGTTAAATGCCAACGTAATGGTACGTTTTCTAAAGTTTGCGATAAACCAGCATTTATTTCTAAAGGTAAGGATTCGTTTTGACCTGCGTACGTAGTAATTTGTGTTCCTAAGTTACGTACTACTAGTGTGGCTTGGAAGTCTAAATCTTCGTCTAAATACAACACACCTAAATCTGTTGCCACTCCAAAAGAGTTATACTGTTCTAAGCTAGAGTTTATAAGTTTTAAGTTTGCACCAAAGTAAAAATCAGAATAGCCAATTTGTAGCGCATAACCAGCAGAAAGCGCTGCTTCGCTACCAGAGAAAGTACCAGTGGAGTTTCCTTGCTCATCATAACCATCAAACTGTCCATAATTTACATACGTTATTCCTGCATGAAAGGTTTGCACACGTCTGTCCCAAGTATAGGCATAGGCTGCAGTTCCATAACTAATTCCTCCAAGATAATTAGTGTAGTTTATGGCTAATTGATTATCCATATCTGGATTAATCGTAGAGGGATTATATAAGGCTTGTGTAACGTCCCAATCTACATTAGTTAAGACTTTACCTCCTAATGCGGCTTGCCTTGGCGATGATACTAGGTTAAGAAATTGATAGGTAGATTGACCTCCTAATTGCGCAAAGGCAATTGAACTAAGTAGCAAACAATAGAGTGAGGCAATTTTTTTTATCATGGTTGCAAAGTAAATAAATCTATAGTTAAACGTATAACTATTGAAAATATTTTTATTTTACTTTTAACTTTTGCCCAATACTTAAACTACTTGAGGTTAAATTATTTAATTTTTTAAGTGCGATTATAGTCATTTTATGTTTTTTGGCTATACCATATAAGGTATCGCCTTTTACTACTGTATAAATCTTAGTGTCATCTGCTTCGTCTTCCGAAGGACTTAAAACTTCTGGTTTTTTTATTTTATGTGTTGACTCTGTATTTTCTATAGCTGTTTCTGCAACTTCAACTACTTCAACTACTTCTTCAATTTCTTGTTTACTGTCTTCTTTAGTTTCTTTAAGAGAAGGTTCTTTAGTTACAATTTTAGGTTCAACTTTAGCTTTAACTTCGGCTTCAACATCTTCTTGCTCTTCATTTTTATCATTTTCGGCAGATTCCATAGTTGTTAAGTCCTGAAATAAATCGTCTGTCTCTGTTACTTTTACAGCAGGAGTTATTCCTGCAGCAGGTTTTGTGCTTTTAGTGGGTTTTGAAACCTGAATTTCACTTGGAGGTGGTGGAGGATTTAATTCTCCAGGAGTTTGACCAGGACGTAATTTGGCTAAAATACGTTTCTCTCCAGAATATCCAATAACAGGACTACTTGAGGTTATAAGCAAGCGTTTTATGATTTTAAGTTCTTGACCAATACTTAAATCGTTTGATTTTAATGCATTGTCTTTTATAAGCTCATCTATAGATATTTTATGTTTTTTAGCAATAGAAGATAAGGTTTCCTTTTTCTTCACTGTATGCGTTTTAATATCCTTATAAATTACACCACTCGATGTTGTTTGTAGTTGTGTTGGATCTGTAATTGCATGTTCTCTATAAGTATATTCACCTGTTTTTGTTGAGATAAATGCTTCTTTGTCTTCAATAATTATAGGAATAAATTCTTCTTTAACTTCGTTAGTTTCCTGTGCATAGGTAATTAAGGAAACAAAGCATAAAATGTAAATTAAAGCTTTCATATTAGAGGGTTTTATGATTTTTAACTTTCTGATTTGTAAGCGCTAAGTTAATAACTTCTTTCATTTCTGAAACATAATGGAAGGTTAATCCTTTTAAGTATTCTGGTTTAATTTCTTCAATATCTCTTCTGTTATCTTCGCAAAGTAAGATTTCTTTTATTCTTGCGCGTTTTGCAGCTAGTATTTTTTCTTTAATACCTCCAACTGGTAATACTTTGCCTCTTAATGTGATTTCGCCAGTCATGGCGATGCTTTTCTTTACTTTTTTCTGTGTGAATAAAGAGACTAAAGACGTTAACATAGTGACTCCTGCACTTGGTCCATCCTTTGGAGTTGCACCTTCTGGCACGTGAATGTGAACATTATATTTATCGAAAACATCTGATGCGATACCAAACTCGTCTGCATTTGCTTTTATGTATTCCATAGCAATTGTTGCAGATTCTTTCATCACTTTTCCTAAATTACCTGTAACGGTTAAGTTTCCTTTTCCTTTAGATAAAATGGACTCAATAAACAAAATATCGCCTCCTACTCTAGTCCAAGCCAATCCTGTAACGACTCCTGCTACGTTATTGTTTTCGTACTTATCGCGTTCTAGTTTTGGACCTCCAAGCACTTCAATTATATCCTCGTTAGATACTTTTATAGAATATTCTTCTTCCATTGCAATATTTTTGGCTGCATAACGTACCATTTTTGCAATTTGCTTTTCTAAACCACGTACTCCAGATTCTCTAGTATAACCTTCAACTATTTTTTCTAGTTGCGCTTTCCCAATTTTTAAATGTTCTTTGGTTAAACCATGTTCTTTTAATTGCTTTGGTAATAAGTGAATTTTAGCAATTTCTACTTTTTCTTCAATTGTATAACCTGTAACATTTATAATTTCCATTCTGTCGCGTAAAGCTGGTTGAATGGTGGATAAACTATTTGCAGTAGCTACAAACATCACTTTAGAGAGGTCGTAGCCCATTTCTAAAAAGTTATCGTGGAACTCGCTGTTTTGCTCTGGATCCAACACTTCTAACATTGCAGAAGACGGATCGCCTTGATGAGAATTGGATAATTTATCAATCTCATCCAACACAAAAACAGGGTTAGATGTTCCTGCTTTTTTAAGACTTTGGATTACACGTCCTGGCATTGCGCCAATATAGGTTTTACGATGTCCTCTAATTTCGGCTTCGTCTCTTAATCCTCCTAAACTCATACGCACATATTCTCTTCCTAAAGCTTCTGCTATGGATTTTCCTAAAGAGGTTTTACCAACTCCTGGAGGTCCATAAAGACATAAAATTGGTGATTTCATATCGTTACGGAGCTTTAAAACAGCTAAATATTCTATAATACGACGTTTAACATCGTCTAAGCCATAATGATCGCGATCTAATATTTTTTTAGCGCGTTTTAAGTCAAATTTATCTTTGCTATACTCATTCCAAGGTAAATCTAAAAACAAATCTAAGTAGTTACGTTGTATGGAGTACTCTGCAACTTGAGGATTCATACGTTGCATTTTAGCGATTTCTTTCTCAAAATGTTTAGCGACTTTTTCGTTCCATTTTTTTTCTTTTGCACGCGCTTTCATTTCTTCTATTTCCTCTGCATTACCATCGCCTAACTCTTCTTGAATGGTTTTAAGCTGTTGGTTTAAAAAATATTCGCGTTGCTGCTGGTTCATATCGTTTTGAACTTTAGATTGGATATCTATTTTAAGTTCAAGTTTCTGCAGCTCTACGTTCATAAACTTTAAAGTTGCTAAAGCACGCTCTTTTAAATCGTTTGTCTCTAAAAGGGATTGTTTATCTGCTACAGATAAATTCATGTTAGAAGACACAAAATTGATTAAAAACGAAGGACTTTTAATATTCTTAATCGCAAATGACGCTTCGCTAGGAATATTTGGACTGTCCTTTATAATTTGTAGTGCCATATCCTTAATAGACTCCACAATAACTTCAAATTCTTTATTTTTTTTCGCTGGTTTGGCTTCTGCAACTTCGCGAATGGTAGCATTCATATAAGGCTCTTCAGTAATAACCTCTGCAACACTAAACCTTTTTTTGCCTTGTATAATAACTGTTGTGTTTCCGTCTGGCATTTTTAATACCTTTAGGATTCTAGCAACTGTACCAATGGAATGAATGTCTTGCGCTGTTGGATTTTCTACAGCTTCATCTTTTTGAGAGACAACACCAATTACTTTACTCCCTTTATTAGCGTCGTTAATTAATTTTATGGATTTATCGCGTCCTGCAGTAATTGGGATTACTACACCAGGAAACAAGACTGTGTTTCTTAACGACAGGATTGGTAATGTTTCTGGTAAACTCTCATTATTTATTTTTTCTTCATCTTCAGGAGTCATTAATGGGATTAATTCTGAATTTTCATCAAAATCCTGTAATGACAAACTGTCAAGGCTTATAAAATTTGATTTTTTCATAACTATTTTAAGTCATTATGTCACTTCATTTAAGTGTACACAATTCTATTTTTATATTAATACAATGTACTTCAATTAAAACCTACTGTAAAACAAGCATTTAAGCACAACAGGTTGTATAGCATTACTTGTAAAAGTTCAATTAATATGCCAAAACTATGTTCTTATAGAATAACTCTACATTTCAGTTTATATGCAACCACAAGCAATTACAAGCTGTTAATCTTTTAACTTTGAAAAAAAGTTAAAAAAAATTTAGTAAACTGTAACAAATCAATTTAAATAGCCTCTTTATAATAACAAACCATCATAATTGAATTTAATTAACCACAATATTGAACAGCTTGTAACGCTCTGTAAATCTCAAAACCAATTTGCGCAGTTGGAATTGTATAACAGATACTACAACGCTATGTATAACACAGCGTTTCGTATTGTGAAAGATAGTTTTGAGGCTGAAGATATAATGCAAGAATCGTTTTTAACTGCCTTTTCAAAGTTAAATAGTTTAAAAGAAATTAAAACCTTTGGAGCTTGGTTAAAACGCATAGTGATTAATAATAGTATTTATCATTATAAAAAGAATGCAAAGTATAATGAAACACCTTTAGACGATGTGCTTTATAAAATTGAAGACAATGATGGTATTGTTGAAAATTACGAATTTACAAACCTAAGAGCAAAACAAGTGTTAGAGACTATGAATCACTTAAAAGCAAATTACAGAGTAGCACTAACACTACATTTAATCGAAGGTTACGATTACGAAGAAATTAGTAAAATAATGGATATAAGCTATGCCAATTGCAGAACAACTATCTCTAGAGCAAAGGAAAGTTTAAGAAAAAAATTGCATGCCTTAGTTGGCTAAAATTAAATTATTAAAAGAATACCGCTTTTGCGGAAATAAAAGATGAAAAAAGATAATTTAGATACTTTGTTTGAAACACTTGCTAATCAATTTGATAGTGAAGCGCCAAATGCTGGACACGAAGCTCGGTTTTTAAACAAATTAAAACACCAAAACGACACAGCAATTATAAGTGTTAAAAAGAAAACAGTCTCACTCTGGAAACCTTTGTTAGGTATTGCTGCAACAGTAACATTAATAATAGTATTCACTTTTGGTTTAAAAACCGAAACTGCTCAAAACGACTTAGCGAGTATCTCTCCAGAAATGGCAGAAACGCAAAGCTTTTTCTCAAGAACAATTAAACAAGAACTTCAAAAACTAAATGAAGAAAAAACACCAGAAGCACAACAACTTATTAAGGATGCTACCACGCGTTTAAACAAATTAGAAGCTGCTTATGACGCATTAAAAACAGATTTGGCAGAAAGTGGAGACGATAAGCGTGTGATTTATGCTATGATTAGCAATTTCCAAAACCGAATTGAAGTATTACAAACAACACTACAAAAAATAGAAGAAATTAAACAACTTAAAATTAACGAAAACTATGAAAGCAACACTATATAAATATGCTTTACTCCTGCTCTTAGTTCCTACAATTAGCTTTGCAGTTGCAGACAAAGACGGAAAGTATAAAAAGACAAAAACCATAAAAAAAGAGTTTAATGTTAACAGCAATGCAACTTTAAAAATTGATAATAGTTATGGCAATTTAGATGTAGTAACTTGGGACGAAAACAGAATTGTTTTTGAAATCATTATCACAACCACAGGAGATAACGAAGATAAAGTACAGAAAAAACTAAACGATATTGATGTGGATTTCTCAGCTTCGGAAGAATGGGTCTCTGCAGAAACCAAATTTGAAAAAAACAAATCTAAATCATGGTTTAGTTGGACCTCAAACAATACTGTAAACATGAAGATTAATTACCTGGTTAAAATGCCTATTACAAACAATGTAAAGTTAGATAATGACTATGGTAGTATTAATTTAGACCGTTTGGAAGGTCGTGCAGAATTAAATTGTGATTATGGTAAAATAACTACAAAAGAGTTATTGGCAGACAATAATCAAATTGAATTTGATTACTCAAACAATTGTTATTTTGAGTATATAAAAAGCGGAAGCATTAACGCAGATTATAGTGGTTACACAGTTGCCAAAGCTAAAGACTTAGATATTAATGCAGACTATACAAAATCTAAAATTGATATTGCAGAAAACGTAAAATACAATTGCGATTATGGTGGATTAACTGTAAACAACGTAAATAATTTAAGTGGAAATGGCGACTACCTTACTGTTGTGATTGGTACAGTATATAAAAACATTAATATAGATGCCGATTATGGGTCTATTAAAATTGAAAAACTTGCAAAAGGTGCTGGTAATGTTAATATTAACTCAGACTATGTTGGTATTAAAATTGGCTATGATCCTGAATATTATTTTAATTTCGATTTAGACTTGTCTTATGGTTCTTTAAGAGACGAAAACGACTTTGAGTTTACCAGAAAGAATACTAAATCTACAAGTAAATACTACCAAGGCTATTACGGAAACAGCAACTCTGGAAACTTAGTTAAAATAGAGTCTGACTACGGAAGCGTCTCCTTCTATAAAAACTAAGATTTACCAATAACATTTCATTTAAAAAACATCAATTAAAACAAAAAAATTATGAACTATTTAAAACAAAGCATCTTAATAATTTGTGCTGTGATAACAACTACAACAGCACAAGCCCAACTTTGGGGAAACAAAACCATTAAAGGTAATGGAACTATAACCACAATCACTAAAACAACAAGTGATTACGATAGTATTAAATGTGCTGGATGGATGGATTTTGTACTAGAAGAAGGAACAGAAGGTAAAATTACTATTAAAGGTGAAGAAAACTTATTAGAATATATTGTTGTAGAAGTAAAAGGCAATGAGTTAATAATTAAAACAGAAAACAATACTACTTTAAAAACAAGCCGAAATAACACTATAACAATTACTATTCCTTTTAAAAGTATTGATAAAGTGACACTCACTGGTTCTGGAGACATTACTAGTAAAGATACTATAAAAGAAAATCGTTTTGAAACCTCTGTTTCTGGCTCTGGAGATATTATTTTAGATGTGCAAGCAAAGAGTATTAAAGCTAAAGTAACGGGTTCTGGAGATTTAACGTTAACTGGTAATACAGAGGATTTGGAAGCTAGTGTAACAGGTTCTGGAGATTTCCATGGCTTTAAATTAAATGCTAGTAATACTGAGGCTAGTGTAACAGGCTCTGGAGATGTTGAAGTCGTTAGTACTAAAAAATTAAAGGCTAAAGTAACAGGTTCTGGTGATATAGATTATAAAGGGAATCCTAGTACTATAAATACAAAAATAACAGGTTCTGGAGATATTGACCAAAATTAAACTTCAAATACTTTTAGCATTATTTTATAAAAAAAGCCTCAAACTAAATAACGTTTGAGGCTTTTGCTTATTTAATAAATTTCTATTGTTTAGTATATACAAAAGTTAAATCTTGTGTTACAGTAACTGTTATATCTTCACTATCAAAAGCTACAAACCCACTTGGCACTACTGTTGACAGTTCGTTTCCGTTAAGTGTCCAATCAGAAGCTTGTGAAGTTGCAGTATCTGTGATTGTGATAACGTTTCCTGTTTGCGTCCACGTAAAATCATTATTTTCTATTTCTTGATCACATTCTACTGTGTATGTATAAGAATCTGTGGTACCAGTTTCAATTTCAAAAGTAAAGGTTGCAAAAGAAGTACTCATTGCAGTACCTGTATTATCTGCATTAAAGACAAAAGTTTCGTTATTATAACAATCCATTTCATCTAAAAAGTTTGTACTAGAAGTGCCATCGTTATTTAAATCTGCACCTTCTTCTCCATTCCATGCTGTTAATAACCATGTACCAACAACCTCTACGTTGTCGTCTGGTTCTTCATCATTACAATTACCTAAGCTATCTAATATGGTTTGCAAACTATTATCCTCGTCTCCACAAGCAGCAATTTGGTTTTGTAAAGCCACTTTGTAAGCATTACATAACGTGGTATAATTTTCATCAGAAACATTAATAAAATCTAAAGCTGCTGTCGCTAAAGCTTGTGTAGTTTCAGCACAATTAGTTGGGTTTTCTGTTACAAAATCACCTTCTAAAGGCTCATCGTTACAACTTAAAGTGATTAATAATATAAATACAGATATTAAGGATTGGATATGTTTCATTTTAATTATTTAGATAGCAAACTTAAATAAAAAAAAATAATACGAGGTCATACTCCATAAAAAATGCCACAACTCTTTAAACTAAGACCTGTGGCATTATTAAATTTATACTAATTAGTACATAATATTAATTGTGCCTTGTGTTAAACTTAAATCTCCTCCACTAGTATTAGTTACAATTCCTCCAAAAGAACCTACTAAGGTTCCTGCACCATTTTCGGTAATTGTAGAAGTAAAATCATCAAATCCTTGCGTTGAAGGAAAATAATCAGGATCTGTTGTAGATAATGTTAATACAAAAGTACTATTTATAATCTCCATTCCTGTGGCACCTTCTTCAACTTCAAAATATATTGAATAATTATTTTGAGCAGAAGTTTCTCCTGTAACCTGTAAAGTTGTTCCAACTGTTACCACGTTTACTAAATCAAACTCAATTGGTAGTGTGCCAGCACTAAGGCTAATTTCTACATTTGGAGCAGTAAACGTACAATCTCCTAAATTATCAATCATAGCTTGTAAGCTTCCATCTGCATCACCACATTCTGTAATCTCATTCTCTAATGCCATTTTGAATGCAGCACAAAGTGCGTTATAATTGTCTTGAGTTGCATTATCAAAAGCATCTTCTGCAACACTTGAAGCGTTTTCAGCAGTTTCACAAGCATCTGGCTCTGTATCATCATTACAATTACCTAAGCTCTCAAGTATAGTTTGTAAACTATTATCCTCGTCTCCACAAGCAGCAATTTGGTTTTGTAAAGCGACTTTATAAGCATTACATAACGTTGTGTAATTTTCATCAGAAACATTAATAAAATCTAAAGCTGCTGTAGCTAAGGCTTGTGTGGTTTCAGCACAATTGGTTGGGTTTTCTGTTACAAAATCACCTTCCAAAGGCTCATCGTTACAGCTTAAAGTAACTAACAAAAAGGATAATGATACTATAGATAATAATTTTTTCATTTTTAAAATTTTATATATGAACAAAAATAGTAAAATATTAATGATTTATACTATTGTTTTTAGGCACTCTTAACAACAAGACAATACCTATTAAAAAGAATACAAATAAGAATAAAATAGCATAGCGCATTGTACTTATTTGGTCCACTATAGCAAAAATAGACATCCCAATTACAATTCCAATTTTTTCTGCGACATCGTAAAAGCTAAAATAGGATGTGGTGTCTTCTGTTTCTGGTAAGAATTTAGAATAGGTAGAGCGCGCCAAAGATTGAACGCCTCCCATAACAAAGCCTACTAAAGTTGCTGCTATATAAAATTGAAATGGAGTTTCCATAAAATAGGCGTAAAAACAAAGACACATCCAAATAAAATTAATCCCAATTAGTGTTTTTATGTTTCCAAATTTTTCTGAAATTTTCGATGTAATAACAGCTCCAAGTATTGCAATAAGTTGTATGATTAAAATACTAATTATTAACCCACTGGTTTTTTCGTCTTTATCTGCCCAAGCAATTTCTTTTTCGCCAAAATATACAGCCATTAACATAATGGTTTGTACTGCCATACTAAATACAAAAAAAGCATACAGATAGCGTTTTAGTCTTAAATTTTGTTGCAATTGTTGCCACACCTGTTTTAATTCTCTAAATCCATTAAATAGTACAGCTTTAGTGACTTTTCGACCTGCGGAAACGCCTTTTGGTAAAATATAAAAGGTGTATTGACTAAATATAATCCACCATAAACCTACAGTTATAAACGAAATTTTCATGGCCTGAAATTTTGCTGCATTTAACTCCGCTTGGGTTGTACCAATATCAAATCCAAACCATTGAGGTTTCATTACCATTGCCAGGTTTAAAATAAGCAACAGCACACTACCTAAATACCCTAAAGAAAATCCTTTGGCACTTATGGCATCTTGTTGCTCTTCAAAAGCAATATCTGGCAAATAGGAATTATAAAACACTAAACTGCCCCAATAGCCAATAAGTCCCATAAAATAAAATAATAAACTTAAATGGATATGGTCTAAACTAAACCAATACAAACCTATACAACCTAATCCACCAACGTAACAGAAAAACTTCATAAACGTTTTCTTATTACCAATATAATCTGCAATACCAGATAATATTGGAGAAGAGAAAGCAACAACTAAAAAAGTAAATGCTGTGATAATTGAAATTAATACGGTTTGTTTCATTTCGAAACCAAAGGCAGAAACTAACTGGTCTTTAGAGTCAAATAAATTACCATAAAATATTGGAAATATTGAAGAGGCTATAGTTAACGTATATACTGAATTTGCCCAATCATAAAATGCCCAAGCATTTAATAATTTTTTACTGCCTTTTTCGAGTGTTCTCATAGATTTGCTAAAAATAAAAAAACTGCTCACAATGTGAGCAGTTTTTTTATTTTTTAATCCATTTAAAATTAATAGCTACCTAATGGTCTAAACGATGTTGTCCCAAATTTCTTAGCTTCAGCTTTAGCTTGTGGTGCTAATTGCTTAAGGTTTACAATACGGCTATCACTAGATGGATGCGTACTTAAAAATTCTGGTGGAGCTTGACCACCACTTTTAGCTTTCATTCGTTTCCATAACTCTGCAGCTTCATCAGGATTATATCCTGCAATTGCCATTAGGTATAAACCAATTCTATCGGCTTCGGTTTCATGGCTTCTGCTAAAAGGCAACATTCCTAATACGTTAGATCCCACACCATAATATTGGTTAAAAGCATTACGTGCATCATCGTCTTGTATTGCTATGTTTCCAGCAACTGCTAAGCCTTGTTGTACATAAGCAGCACTCATACGTTGTTGGCCATGGTTTGCTAGTGCGTGAGCAACTTCGTGTCCCATAATCGCAGCAATGGCTGTTTCGTTTTTAGCTACTGGTAAAATTCCTGTATAAAAAACTATTTTTCCTCCAGGCATACACCAGGCATTAACTACATCTTCTTCAATTAAATTATATTCCCACTTATAGTCTGACAAATACCCTTGGTATCCATTAGCATTTAGCCAACGTTCTGCAGCTACTGCTATACGTTGTCCTACTCTAGTAATCATTTCGGATTGTGCAGTTCCTGTCACTACTTTACTTTCTGATAATACTTGATTATACTGTGCAAAAGCTGTAGGAAATAATTGCGAGTTTGGCACTAAAGCCATAGTCTTTTTTCCTGTAAAAGGGTTTGTTGCACAAGAGACAAATAGTATAACTACCAAAAGTCCAAGTACGTTATTTTTCAATTTCATTGTTAATGGTTTTAATTATTTGATTATAAATTTACAAAAACTGTTCCTAAAATGTACAAAAGTGGAATAATAATAGATAGCTAATAATCGATTAAAGACGTTAAATGACTTTAAAATGCATTTAATTATTAAAATATTTAAAAAGGAAGCACAAATTCTTCATTTTAACACCTAAACCTACTTATTTTTATTGGTAAGATTTTGTTAATCCTTTCGACACTATTAAAACAAAAAAGTATTTTTATAGTATGAAAAAGATAATAATAGTATTTGTAATCACTTTATTTTTTAGTTGTAATTCTTCAGCTCAAAAAAGTGAAACAAAAGAAAAAAAAGCGTTTCCTGTTACTAAAACAGAAGCCGAATGGAAAAAACAATTAACAGAACAACAGTATTATGTACTTCGACAAGCAGGAACTGAACGTCCATTTACTAGTGAATTAAACAAGGAATATAGTAAAGGAACTTACCATTGTGCTGCCTGTAATACGCCATTGTTTAAAAGTGAGCACAAGTTTGACTCAGGTACTGGATGGCCTAGTTTTGATAGAGAAATAAAAGGCAATGTGGCTTATGGTAAAGACAATAAATTAGGGTATAGCAGAAATGAGGAGCACTGCGCAACTTGTGGTGGTCACCTAGGTCATGTATTTAATGATGGACCAAGTGATACAACAGGCAAAAGACATTGTATTAATGGTGTGGCATTAAAGTTTGTACCAGAGAAATAAATACTACTTAAAATAAAAAACAAAAGCTCAAAATTCAAAAAATTAAGCATTGCTTATATAGGTTTTGGATTTTGAAATTTTGTATTTGTAATTTGTAATTTTTACATTAGGTTTTGTAACTTCGTAACCTTAAAAATTAGACAAAAATAACACACATGAGTAAATACGATATTTTAGTTTTAGGTAGTGGTCCTGGAGGCTACGTAACAGCAATTAGAGCTTCGCAATTAGGCTTTAAAACTGCTATTGTAGAAAAAGAAAACTTAGGAGGTGTATGCCTAAATTGGGGTTGCATACCTACAAAAGCGCTACTAAAATCTGCTCAAGTTTTTGAGTACTTAAAACATGCCGAAGATTATGGTTTGAATGTTAAAGAAGCTACTCACGATTTTGATGCAGTGGTAAAACGTAGTCGTGGTGTTGCAGATGGAATGAGTAAAGGCGTTCAGTTTTTAATGAAAAAAAACAAAATTGATGTTATTGAAGGCTTTGGAACACTTAAAACTGGTAAAAAAGTTGAAGTGGATGGAAAAGAATATAGCGCAGACCATATTATTATTGCTACAGGTGCACGCTCTCGTGAGTTACCAAGTTTACCACAAGATGGTAAAAAAGTTATAGGTTATAGACAAGCAATGACTTTAGAGAAACAACCAAAAAAATTGATTGTTGTTGGTTCTGGAGCAATTGGTGTTGAGTTTGCTTATTTCTATAACTCTATGGGAACAGAAGTAACTATTGTAGAATATTTACCAAATATTGTTCCTGTTGAAGATGAGGATGTGTCTAAGCAATTAGAACGCTCATTTAAGAAAAGTGGAATTAAGGTAATGACATCTGCAGAAGTGACCAAAGTAGATACTTCTGGAACTGGAGTTAAAGCGACAGTTAAAACTAAAAAAGGAGAAGACGTTTTAGAGGCTGATTTAGTATTGTCTGCAGTCGGAATTAAGTCTAATATTGAAAATATTGGTTTAGAAAACGTTGGTATAGCAGTAGATAGAGATAAAATTTTGGTAAACGATTATTACCAAACAAATATTCCTGGCTATTATGCAATTGGAGATGTTACTCCTGGTCAAGCATTGGCACACGTAGCCTCTGCAGAAGGTATTTTGTGTGTAGAAAAAATTGCAGGTCAGCATGTTGAAGCTTTGGATTATGGAAATGTACCTGGTTGTACCTACTGTTCTCCAGAAATTGCAAGTGTTGGTTTAACCGAAAAGCAAGCCAAAGAGCAAGGTTTAGATATTAAAGTTGGTAAATTCCCATTCTCTGCCTCTGGTAAAGCAAGCGCCTCTGGTGCAAAAGATGGGTTTGTAAAAGTAATTTTTGATGCTAAATATGGTGAGTGGTTAGGATGCCACATGATTGGTGCAGGTGTTACAGATATGATTGCTGAAGCTGTTTTAGGTCGAAAATTAGAAACTACAGGACACGAAGTGCTTAAAGCAATACATCCGCATCCAACAATGAGTGAAGCTGTTATGGAAGCTGTTGCAGACGCTTATGATGAAGTGATCCATTTATAATTAGCTGATAGCTGATAGCTGATAGCTGAAAATAAAAAAATGCGAATTAGTTAATTCGCATTTTTTTATTTTCATTTTTCAACTTATACCTCTCACTATTCACTATTCACTTATTAATAAAACTCTGTATAGCCAACTCATAACTTTGTAATCCAAAACCTAAAATTACACCTCTAGCATTGGGTGACACAAACGATTGGTGCCTAAACTCTTCTCTACCAAAAGTATTAGAAATATGCACCTCTACCACAGGAGTTTCAATGGCTTTTACCGCATCTCCTATACCAATAGAGGTATGTGTGTATGCTGCAGCATTTAAAATTATACCATCGTAACTAAAACCTACTTCTTGTATTTTGTCTATAATTTCACCTTCTATATTAGATTGAAAATACTCTATAGACATCGAGGAATATTTACTTTTTACAGTCTCATAAAATTCTGTAAAAGTGTGGTCGCCATAAATATTAGTTTCGCGCTTACCTAATAAATTTAAGTTAGGTCCATTAATGATGATGAGTTGTTTCATAAAGTAAAGATATTAAATTTAAGACATAAAAAAACCGAAGTTAATACTGCTTCGGTTTTAAAATAGTATATTATGAATAAGATTTAAAACATAAACCCTACAGAAACTTGAATAGCGTTATTTTGGTTTTTAGAGTCGTCTGTATCATTACCATCGTTTATATTAGATAAGCCTAAATTATAACGTGCTCCAAAATTTAGTCCATTATCAAATTGATAGCCTAATCCTAAACTTGTACTAAAATCTGTGCTTTTATAAAATTCTTTCACATCTTCTGTTGTAGATATATTACGTACAACACCAGATTTGCTTGTATAATTATACTCTTCTTCTGCATTTAATAGAAAGCCTATTTGTGGTCCTGCAACAACACTAAAACCTTCAGCAATATATATTTTAGCTAATAAAGGAACATTTATATAATCTAGTGAATATTTATACTCATCTTTTTCAAGTTCATTTTCGAAACTAGAATTTGCACCTTGTTTAGAATATAATACTTCTGGCTGAAAAGACACTCTATCAGAAATCATAATCTCTGCAACAGCTCCTGCATGAAAAGAGGTTAGATTTTCAACTCCATCTGTATTCTCACCAGAAATACTAGAAAAATTAACACCTCCTTTAGCACCAAACTTTATTTCTTGTGCATTTATAGACGATAAACCAAGCACTGTAAATACAGCAATAGAAAGTAATTTTCTCATTTTAAAATTTTATAAATTTTATTTGCAAAACTAAATAATCACTAAATTTCTTACAAGGCAAATACGTTAAAAAATCTTGAAAAATTTAAACATAAAAAAAACCGAAGCGCATAGCTTCGGTTTTTATATTTTTTTAAAAAAATTAGAATTTGAACATTAATCCAAATTGTGCAGTTTCAAAAAAGTTATTGAAAACGTTTACATTTCCGTTAAATTCTGTTACAGCTTCTGCTCCATCAACATCTACTTTATCTGATCTGTATGATAAGACATCTGATAAACCAAAAGTAATAGCTATATTTTCTTTTACAAAATAGTTAATACCTAATCCAAGTCCTAAACCTAATCCGTTAGATTTAAAATCTGATATATCATCTTTAGTAGTATCAAATCCTACGTTAAATTCAGTAAAAGTTTTAAAACGCTTTCCTAAATCTAAAAAATAGTAACGTGCAAAAACTCCAGCTCCAAAAGTAGAGCCATCCTCAGTATCTGTACCTGCAACTTCTTCATTAAACGAGTTGTAAGATAATGTTAAACCAACAGCAAGATCTTCATTTAAAAAATATCCTGCTTTAGGATTAAATGTAAAATTACTTGTTTTAGTTTCAGAATTTTTATCGTTTTCACTGTTAAAACCTAAGTTCCCTTCAATTAAAACATTTCCTTCTGTAAAACCATAAGTAGGTTTGTCTTCTTGTGCATTAACATTTGAAAATCCAAATACTGCAATTGCAGCGATAAGTAAAGTTTTTTTCATAATAGATTGTTTAAAATTAGTTGGCGAAATTATAGGTATTGTATAAAATGAGCAAATGTTAAATGTTAAAATTATAACAAAAAAAACCGAAGCAAATTGCTTCGGTTTTAAATTTATAAATGGTAGAATTTACAAACCAAATTCAACACCTAAAGTGATAGTATCAAAAGACCCACCATCAAGGCTTACTCCTCTGTAAGCAGCAACAATATCTATTGTTTCGGAAACTCCATATTGTAATTTTGGTGCATAATAAAAACCACCATCATTACCGTCAGGACTAATTCCAACCGCATAACCTAAGTCTGCTCCTAAAGTAAATTGATCTGAAACATTAAAACGACCTGCTGCTGCAATAGGTAAAAAACCTGCATCTTCAACATCGAAAGAAGTACCAAGAACTTCAAATGAATCACCAAATGAATGAGCATAACCAGAAGCAATACCAGCATCAAATTGATCAGACACTTCCCATAAATAGTTAATATCCAAATTGATACCAAAAGTATAAGAATCACCAGCATCACCAATTGGTAGAGCTGCACTGATTCCAGCATTAAAATTTTGAGCATTTACTGTGAACCCAACTAGTGCAAACACAGCAACTAACATTAATTTTTTCATAATTTAAAAGTTTTTAAGTTGTTATTACTGTGCAAACTAAATACTTTTTTTCCAATAATTAATCATCCATTAACCACTTATTAACAATTTTGTTAACAATTTGTTTTTAACTTTTTAGTTTTCAATCACTTACAATTAACCAGTAATTTCTAAAAAATTCATACATTTAACCAATGAAATGGCAACATGCACTAAAAGATTTCGAATTATACCTTAAAATAGAAAGAGGCCTTTCGGTTAACTCTATTAACAATTATGTGCTAGATGTTAATAAACTTATTAACTTTTTAGAGGTTAACACAATTAATGTTTCTCCTTTAGACATCGACAAAGACACTATACAACACTTTATCTATACCATTGCTAAAGAAGTTAATAGTAGATCGCAATCGCGAATAATTTCTGGTTTAAAAAGTTTTTTTAATTATCTTATTTTTGAAAACTATAGAGAAACCAACCCCTTAGAGCTTATTGAATCACCTAAAATTGGCAGAAAATTACCAGATACATTAAACGAAAATGAAATTAACGCGCTTATTGATGCCATTGATTTGAGCAAACCACAAGGGGAACGTAACAGAGCTATTATAGAAACTTTATATGGTTGTGGCTTACGAGTTAGCGAATTAATACATCTAAAAATTTCTGATTTGTTTTTTGATGAAGACTTTATAAAAGTAACAGGCAAAGGCGATAAACAAAGGTTTATTCCTATAATGGAAACGACAAAAAAATATATTAATTGTTATAAAAATGAGGTTAGAGTCCATTTAAAAATCGAAGATGGTCACCAAGACATTTTGTTTTTAAACCGACGCGGTAAGCAACTTACTAGAGCCATGATTTTTACCATTATTAAACAACTGGCAAAAGCTATAAATCTACAAAAAAACATTTCTCCACACACCTTAAGACACTCGTTTGCTACACATTTATTAGAAAATGGTGCCGATTTAAGAGCTATACAACTTATGCTTGGCCACGAAAGTATAACGACCACAGAAATATATATGCATGTAGATAGAAGCCTCCTTAAACAGGTTGTAAATACATTCCATCCCAGAAAATAGTTTCATTTTGTCGGTTTTATTTGTTTTTAATCGGATAAAAAACTTATATTTATCCATTTAAAATTCAGATTTAGTAATATCCCTAGCCTAATTCTGTTAAATTTAAACCAATGGCTATTGAAAAAGAGAATTTAAACCAAGATAATACTATTGATATTTACAAAGATTTAAAGTGGCAATTAGCATTAAATATTTCTAATGTTGGTATTTGGGATTATAATAGCGAATTAAATAAGGTATTTTTTTCCAGAGCCTCGAAAGCAATTATTGGCTTTGAGGATGATGCCTCTTTTGGAGACGATCCTAATGCATGGAATAATAGAGTACATCCTGATGATAGAGAAAAATACTTTCAGGATTTCCAAAATCATCTTAACGGATTACAACCTATATACGAAAACAAACATCGCATACTTTGTAAAGATGGAAGTTACAAATGGGTTTTAGATAGAGGGAAAGTTATTGAAAAAAATGAAGAAGGCAAGGAAATAAGAGTTATTGGTACTCATGTTGATATTACTGAAACAGTAAATAGTGAAGAAAATAACCATATTGCATTAAAAATTGCTACAGAGCAAAATAATAAGTTAAAAAACTTTGCACATATTGTAACACATAATTTAAAACAGCATGCTGGTAATTTAGAAAGTCTTTTACAATTTTATATTGAAGCAAAAACCATAGAAGAAAAAGAAGAATTAATCAACCACCTTAATGCAGTATCGCACTCTCTAAGTAAAACCATTGCCAATTTAAACGATGTAGTTTCTGTACAATCCAAAAAGCAAGAGGTTATTAATAAAATTTATATTGCTAAAGAGATTGATACAATTATGGAGATGTTAAATATGGTAATAGCAGAAAGCAATGCTACTATTTACAATAAAGTTGATCCTAAATTATATGTTTATTATAATGCTGCTTATTTTGAAAGTGTGATACAAAATTTACTTACAAATGCAATTAAGTATAAACATCCTGATAGAGATCCAGTAATTACAATTGAATCTCACTTTTCTAGTGATGCAGTAAGAGTAACTATTACAGATAATGGTATTGGAATCGATTTAAATAAATACGGAAAAGATATCTTTGGTTTATACAAAACGTTTCATAACAACTCAGACTCTGAAGGTGTTGGATTGTACCTCATAAAAAATCAGATAGAAACGTTTGGAGGCTCTATAACTGTAAATAGCGAGGTTAACAAAGGAACCACATTTACAATAACTGCCAGACGACATTAAAAAAACCAATTAATAGTATTAATTGGTTTTTTTAAAATTATTTATATGTAAACTTTACTACTATCCTATTTAGCAATATTTACAGCTCTTGTTTCTCGTATTACTGTGACTTTAACCTGACCAGGATACGTCATATCTGTTTGTATTTTTTGCGAAATATTAAACGATAAATCTGCTGCATTTTGGTCAGACACCTTTTCGCTTTCAACGATTACACGTAATTCTCTACCTGCTTGTATAGCATAAGCTTTTTTAACACCATTAAACCCAAAAGCAACATCTTCTAAATCTTTTAAACGTTGTATATACGAATCTAATACTTGACGCCTTGCTCCTGGTCTTGCCCCAGAAATGGCATCGCAAACTTGTATTATTGGTGATAGTAGAGACGTCATTTCTATCTCGTCATGGTGTGCACCAATAGCATTACAAACTTCTGGCTTTTCACCATATTTTTCTGCCCATTGCATTCCTAAAATCGCATGTGGAGTTTCCATATCTGTTTCTGCATCTGGCACTTTACCAATATCGTGTAGTAATCCTGCTCGCTTGGCCAATTTTGGATTTAAACCTAATTCTGCAGCCATTACACCACAAAGTTTTGCAACCTCACGCGAGTGCTGTAATAGGTTTTGTCCATAAGACGAACGGTATTTCATACGTCCTACCATTTTTATAAGTTCTGGATTTAAACCATGAATACCTAAATCTATAACTGTACGTTTACCAACCTCAATAATTTCTTGTTCTATTTGTTTTTGTGTTTTTCTAACAACCTCTTCAATACGCGCAGGATGTATGCGACCGTCTGTTACTAATTTGTGTAGCGACAATCGTGCAATTTCTCTTCTAACAGAGTCAAAACAAGATAGTATTATAGCTTCTGGTGTATCGTCCACAATAATTTCTACTCCTGTTGCAGCTTCGATAGCTCTAATATTACGACCTTCTCTACCAATAATGCGTCCTTTTACATCGTCGCTTTCAATATTAAATACAGAGACACAGTTATCTACAGCTTCTTCTGTACCAATACGTTGTATGGTGTTTATAATTATTTTTTTAGCATCTTGTTGTGCTGTAAGTTTAGCTTCTTCAATTACATTTTGAATGTAGGCCATAGACTCGTTTTTGGCTTCTCCTTTAAGAGATTCTATGAGTTGCGACTTGGCTTCTTCTGCAGAGAGGCTAGAAATTACTTCTAATTGCTCTACTTGTCGCTTATGCATTTTACTTACTTCGTCTTCCTTTTTATCAAGAAATTCTAAACGTTTATTGTAATCTGCGACTTTATTTTCTACTTCTAAATTTAATTTTTTGTTTTTAGAAAGTTCGCTAGATACTTGAGACTCTTTATCGCGAATACGTTTTTCGGTATCTGCCATTTTTTTATCTCTAGAATTAATAACCTTTTCGTGCTCAGATTTTAATTCAATAAATTTTTCTTTTGCTTGTAATATTTTATCTTTTTTAATGCTTTCGCCTTCGCTTTTTGCATCTTTAAGTATAGAGGCTGCACTCTTTTTGGCATTTTTAATCACCTTAGAGGCATTGTTTTTTTCTAATACTTTAGCAATAATATAGCCTATTATTGCTCCTATTGCTATTCCTGCTACTACCAGTATAATTGGATTATCCATTGTTTAGTTAAGTTAATTATATAAAAAAAGCCTACACTAGTTTTGGTTTTGTATAAACTCCTTTAAATACAAGTTTAGGGCTAACAAGCTGATCAATAATCTGCCTAAAGAGCTAAATACATAGCAATAGCAGCACGCTTTTACAACTTAAACTCACCCTTCTCAAAAGAATTAACGTTGAGTTTATCAAAAAAATAACTAATGTAGGCAGTAACCTATGTTTATTTATAAGAACGTTAAGAGTTTAAATGCTCCTCTAACAACATGTTTAGAGAATTTAATTTATCCTCTACATGCTTAGAAACATTTACTTTATCTATAGATTTCTGTTCTACTTGAGAGGCAAATTGTAAAGCACACATGGCTAAAACATCTTGTTTATCTCTAACAGAATAACTTTGCTCAAACTGTTTTATCATCGCATCTATGCTTTTTGCAGCTTTTCTTAATCCTTCTTCCTGACTTGGCGGAATGGTTAAAGGATAAACTCTATTTGCTATAGAGAGCTTTATTTTAAGCTTATTAGACATTATGTAAAGTTAACATTATTCGGCAAGTTGAGCGATACAATGATCAATTTCCCTAATTAATGTATTTATTTTGAGTTTAGTTTCTCTTTTATTTTCGTCACTACCTAGCATTGTATTTGCAATTTTTAATGCTTCATATTTATCTTCCCAAGTTTGCAACTCTATTTGTTGTGCTTTTATTTTGGTTTCTGATAGTGCTAATTCTTTATTTAATTTACTATTAGTTTGCTTTAAAACATCGAGTTTTTTTAAGACTTTAGTAATTTTAGTTTCAAGATTATCGACAATATCTTCAATATGACTCATTTACAAATATCAATACTTACCTTACAAAGTTAACAGAAGTTACTATAATTTACAATAGTTTTATCATAAATTTTATTTTTAAGTTTAGTCGCCTTGTTTTCAATACTAATAACAAACAATTTGTAGCAGTAATTAACTATTTGTTGCGTTATTTATACTTCATTTTAATATTTTAGCGTTATTAACAATCTTATGAGATCACTTTTATTCTTTTTATTACTATTTTCTTCTTTTTGCTTCTCTCAAGCAGAATATCCTCAAGATTATTTTAGGAGTCCGTTGGACATTCCTATCGTACTTTCTGGCACGTTTGGAGAATTAAGAAACAATCACTTTCATGCTGGTTTAGATATAAAAACACAACAACGTACTGGAAAAAAAGTTTTTTCTGCAGCAAATGGTTATGTAAGCCGAATTAAAATTGCGCATTTTGGATATGGTAAAGCACTGTATATTACACACCCAAATGGTTATGTCACTGTTTATGGTCACTTAGAGAAGTTTAGTCCTAAAATTGAAGCTTATATTAAAGCTAAACAATACGAAAAAGAATCGTTTGAGATTGAAGTTTTTCCTACTATGGACGAGCTTATTGTAACTAAAGGCGAAATTGTTGCTTATACTGGTAACACAGGGAGTTCTGGTGGACCACATTTACATTACGAAATTAGAGATAATGCAGAGCGACCTATAAATCCGTTACTTTTTGGTATTGATGTGGAAGATACCAAAAAACCTTTAATTGCTAGTTTTTATGCTTATCCTTTAGATGAGTATTCTCATGTAAATAAATCTAACCAAAAACAAAAATTAAGATTAATATCGCAGCCTTCTGGCGACTTTATAATTGAAGATATTAAAGCTTTTGGTCGTATAGGCTTTGGAGTATCTACTACAGACAGGCAAAATATGGCTGCCAACAAAAATGGCGTTTATGCTATACAAAGCTTTTTTAATGGAGTTCCTATTTTTGAAATTGATTTTAAGCGTTTTTCTTTTGACGAAACAAAACACCTTAATAGATTAATAGATTTTGAACATTACAAAAACCATAAACATCGCATACAAAAACTATATAGAGAACCCAACAACCCTTTAAGCTTATATAAAAATGTGCAAGAAGAAGGCATCCTGACTGTAGAGGATAGCACGTCGTCTGTTTACAAAGTGCGTGTAAAAGATTTTAAAGATAACGATGTTTGGATAAGTATAAATATTAAAGGGCAAGAGTTAGATTTAAAAGATATTGAATGTGAAGATAAATTAGTGACAGACCATTATATTTTTGCAGACCAAAAAACCGAATTAAAACAAGATAATATAACTGTTTCTATACCAGCCAACAGCTTTTATGAAGATTTATATTTAGACTTTGAAATTAAAAACGACACTGTTAAAATACACCAACCTACAGTACCTTTAACAAAATACATGACTATTACTTATGATTTAAGTAGGTATAAAAAAGAAGATAAAAACCAGCTTTACATTGCAAAATTAGTGGGCTGGAATAATTTTGCTAGTTATGCTTGGACAAAAAGAGAAGGTGAAAACTTGGTGTGCAGAACTAAAGATTTAGGCACTTATATTTTGGCAACAGACACAGATAATCCAACAATTACACCTATTAATTTTCAGAATAAAAAATGGTTAAGTAAGTATCGCTTTTTAAAATTAAAAATTGATGACAAAACCTCTGGAATTTCTAATTATAGAGCAACTATAAACGGAAAATGGATTTTAATGGAGTACGACTATAAGAAAAAAACGCTGATTTATGATTTTAACGATGGCGTAAACACAGACACCGAAAATAAATTAAAAGTAATTGTTACAGATAATGTTGGAAATAATTCTACTTTTGAAGCAACCTTTTACAGAAAATAAAACCCTTATACTTTGACTTTAAAACCTAACTTATTATTCATTATAATACTAGTGCTTCCGTTATTAAGCCTTGCACAACAAGCTACTATTAAAGGTGTAATTTTAAACGATGCTAAATTACCCATAGAAGGCGTAAATATAAAAACAGCAACTGGCTCTGGTACAACCACAAACGAGAATGGTTTTTATTTACTTAAAATTCCTTCAGATATAGATGTAAAAATTGAATTTACACATATTTCGCATAAAAAGGTTACGGCAATTTTCAATTTAGAAAAAAATGAAGCCTTAGAGTTTAATCCTATTATGATTGTTGATGTTGCACAAATTAGCGAGGTTGTAATTTCGGCAAAGCAAAGAGATAATATTGAAGGGATAATCACTTTAGAGCCAAAAGCCATACGTAAAATACCTGGTGCCAATGCTGGAGTAGAAAACTTATTAAAAACTTTACCTGGTGTAAGTGGTAATAACGAGTTAAGTACACAATACTCCGTTAGAGGTGGAAATTACGACGAAAATTTGGTGTATGTTAATGGTATTGAAGTGTATAGACCATTTTTAATTCGCTCTGGCCAACAAGAAGGTTTAAGTTTTGTAAATACAGATTTGGTGGATAACGTTGAGTTTTCTGCAGGTGGTTTCCAAGCAAAATATGGCGACAAGCTCTCTTCTGTTTTAGATATTACTTACAAAAAACCTTATGCTTTTGGTGTACAAGCCGATTTAAGTTTGCTTGGAGGAAGTGTTGCAGTAGAAACTGTGAGTAAGGACTCAAAATTTTCGGCAATAGCAGGCATTCGTTACAGAGACAATAGTTTACTAGTAAATGCAAAAGAAACAGAAACTAATTACGATCCTACATTTGCAGATTTACAAACCTTTTTAACTTATGATTTTAACGATAAGTTTCAGCTTAGTTTTTTAGGAAATGCCTCTATTAACAAATATAATTACGAGCCACAAACCAGACAAACAAATTTTGGCACATTGGACAATCCATTAGCATTGTTAGTGTTTTATCAAGGACAAGAAAAAGACCAATACCAAACCGTTTTTGGAGCTTTAAAAGGAAGTTATAAAGTAAATGAGGATTTAAATTTAGACCTTGTGGCTTCCTCCTACCACACTACAGAAGAAGAGTATTTTGATATTTTAGCACAATACAGATTAGGAGAAGTTAACAGTAATATTGGTGATGAAGATTTAGGTGAAGTTGAGTTTAGCGAAGGGATTGGAAGCCAATTAAACCATGGGCGAAACGATTTGGATGCCTTAATTACAACTGTAGAACAAAAAGGAGATTACACAATAGATGATAATGAGTTTAGATGGTCTGTAAAATATACAAACGAAGATATTAGAGACCGTTTAGTAGAATGGGAAGTGATAGACTCGGCAGGTTTTTCTATAAATCCGCCAAACTCAGACTTTTTTAACGAGCAACCTTATGCACCAGACGAAGGTCCCATTACACCCTTCCAAAATGTAAGAGCTACAAATAACACAAAAATTAATCGTTTACAAGCCTTTGTACAATGGAGTAAACGCAGTAAGTTAGGCGAACACGATGTTTGGTATAATGCAGGTGTTCGTGCGCATAGTTGGACAATTAAAGGAGATGGTTTAGAAACCAACTCTGATGTTGTTTTTAGTCCAAGAGCACAGTTTACAATTAAGCCAAATTGGCAAAAAGATATGCTGTTTAGGCTAGGAACAGGTTTATATTACCAACCACCATTTTATAGAGAGTTGCGTGATGCTAATGGAACAGTACAACCAGAGGTTAAAGCACAAAAATCGTTTCATTTAGTATTAGGAAACGATTATAGTTTTAAAATATGGGAAAGGCCATTTAAATTAACCAGTGAAATTTATTACAAGACCATTACAAATGTTAATCCTTATACAGTAGAAAATGTTAGAATACGCTACAGAGCTAATAATAATGCTGAAGCTTATGCGTATGGGTTAGACCTAAGATTAAATGGCGAATTTGTACCAGGAACAGAAAGCTGGTTTAGTTTTGGGTATTTAAAAACCGAAGAAAACATAGATAATAGAGGGTTTATAGCCAGACCAACAGACCAACGGTTAAAGTTTGCTGCGCTGTTTCAAGATTACGTACCTAACGTGCCAAATTTAAAAGTATATTTAAATTTGGTTTATAATACAGGATTACCTGGAGGCTCACCAAGTTACGCAGACCCTTACCAGTATCAAAATCGTTTACCAGACTACAAACGTGCAGATTTAGGTTTACAATTAGTTTTAGTAGATGCAAAACGACAATTTGATTCGGGATGGAAAAAACCATTTAAAGAACTCTCGTTAGGTTTTGAAATATTTAATGTGTTTGATGTGCAAAACTCCATTACCAATACTTGGGTTAGAGATGTGTATAGTAAACGCCAATATGGAATCCCTAACTACTTAACTCCTAGAGTATTTAATGTAAGAACAACTATGCGATTTTAATTATAAAAAATCTAATGGATTGGGTACGTTTTCTAAAGTTTTAGTAGTTACATGTGTATAAATTAAAGTAGTTTTTATAGAGTTGTGACCAAGTAATTCTTTAATAACTCTAACATCAATCCCTTTATCCATTAAATGTGTGGCATAAGCATGACGCAAACCATGTAAAGTTACAGGAGTACTAATTTTAGCTTTTATTAAAGCCTCACTAAATACTTTTCGTAAACTCTCGCTAGAGTACTTCCCTCCTTTTTGACCATAAAACAAATACTCTTTAGGTTTATATTCTTTATAATAAACTCTTAATATTTGCCGTAGAGAATCCGGAAATGGTAACACTCTATCCTTTTTACCTTTTGCTGTTTTAATATGAATTTGTTTACGATCGCTATATATATCTGTAACTTTAAGATTAATAAGTTCGCCACTACGTAAACCTAAAGCATAAATAACAGTTAGCATGGTTTTATGTTTTAAATTATCGTGAGCACTCAACACCGCTTTTACCTCCTTTAGAGATAATATATTAGGCAAAGGCTTAGGTCTGCGTGTTGGATATACCGAAATAAAATCGATATTTCTACCATACATCTCTTTATAAAACAATTTTAAGGCAGCACACAACTGTTTATGTGTAGCATAGGCTAATTTTTTTTGATCTACAGCTTTTATTATAAGTGCTAATAACTCTTTATTTTCTAGGTTTTCTAAATTAATTTGAAAACCTATAAATTTATGAAACGCCATTAAAAGACCAAGATAAGTTGTTATACTATTTTCACTATATCGTTTAATATAGAGGAGTTCTTTAAATTTCTTAAAAGTTGTGATATCCGCCATAATCCCAAATATATAAAAAGTTACTAAAAAGTTGGGATATATGCTTAAATTGGTTTGTAATTTAGGATAAATTTAAGTAAGTTTGGATATATACTAGTTGTGCCTCATTAAAACCAATCTATATGGATATTGGAAATTACATTACTATTATTGCAATATTTGGATTAATCTATTATTGGAATGAAAAAAACACAAAAGAGAAGGAAATAAAAAGATTAGAAGAATCGAATAATAATTTTACTGATGAAATAAAATCGTTAAAACTATCAAATTCAGAAAAAGAAAAAATCAAAGTCAATTTTACTATTCAAGATTCAATTTATAATAAAGATAATTTAATTTCATACGTAAAAGTAACTAACTTCAAAAAAGGATTTAGAGAATATAATGTAGAAGAATACTCTATTAAAAAAGAATATGAAGGCAAACAATTAAAAGGGGAAGAAATATTCAATATAAAAAATGGAAAAGAGAAAATTGATGAGTTCACAGATTTCTCAATTGAAGGTAATAAAGAAACTGTTTTGACTTTTTCAAATGATGATATTGCACCTACTCTTACCGAAAAGCAAGAAATAATAATCGATTCAGAAAATAATACTAAAAGTGGCTATACTGAAATTTATGAACGGTTAGATAAAACAGTTAGAATTGATTTTCAAGAAAAATATGACAAAAACGAGAATTTATTGGAAAGAATACAAAAAAGTAATATTGCTTATTATGAATCATCTAAAAGATTAAGCAAATATGAAAACGATGTGATTATCGAAGAAAAGATGTTTGAATTCGATAAAGAAAATTTAACATTTAGTAAAGAACCCAAATTTATTACTCTTTTTTCATATAGAAAGAATGGCGAATTAAAAGAAAAAATAACTTCAAACTTAAAAGATAAAACAAAAGAAAAAAAATATTTCATAAACGCTTCAACCGAAACGGAGTTTAGAAAGGCAGTAGAGAAATGTAATAAATATTGTCAGTTGAATAAGTCAGATTTTAATTATTTGGAGATAATTTCTAAAATGGCTTTTTTATATAATACAGAATTTAAATTTGAGGCTAATGAGGAAAGGATTTTAATAACTGCTGAAAAAATAACGAGGCACAACACCGTGTATAATTAATTGCTTGGTTCTAGCCTACTTGCGAAAATTCCTTCGGAATTTTCACGGGTTCGTAAAAGTTTGCTAAATTAGTTGCCTAACCACGCAACTAATCATACACAAACACGTTGTAAGCAAGCTGACCGAACCGATAAACTATGAAACTAAACAAGCTAAAATTAAAAAACTTCAGAAGCTATTCTCAAGAAACAGAAATTGATATTTCAGACTTGAATGTTATCATTGGAAAAAATGATGTTGGAAAATCAACAATTTTAGAAGCTTTAGACATTTTTTTTAATGGAAAGCCTGACAAATATGATTTATGTATTTCAAATGACAATTCACAAATAGAAATAACGTGTGTATTTGATGATTTACCTGAAGAGTTAATTCTTGACGATACGATAAAAACGAGTTTAAAAGATGAATTTCTACTAAATCCTGAAAATAAACTTGAAGTTAAAAAGAAATTCCCAATTTCTGCATCTGGAAGTGTTTCAGAAGAATCTGTTATTATCTGTGAATATCCTGATAATGAGAATTTAAAGGATTTACTTTCTAAAAAAAGAACAACATTAAAGAATCAATTTGAGGAGCTAAACATTGATTCCGAGGGAGTAAATAAAACTAAAAGTAAAGAATTAAGAAATGCAATAAGGAATCACTTTTACCCTGATGGAAACATAACGAAAATAAACACAGAAATAAAAATAGATGGAAAGTTAGATAATGAAGATAACAGAAAGAAAATATGGACTGGTTTAAAAAAATACTTGCCAATATATTCTCTATTCTTCGTAGACAAACCATTGACTGACCAAGATTCAGATATTCAAGACCCAATGAAAGAAATAATAAAGGAAGTTCTTAAAAGAGACAACATTACACCTTTATTAGTTCAATTAAAAGAAGCTGTTCAAAACGCTTCTACATCTCTTGCTGATGATACAATAAATAAATTAAACGAATTAGATTCAGATTTAGCTGAAACTTTACGTTCTAACTTTCCAAAAGAACCGACTTGGAATTCTATATTCAAATTAACATTAGAAGATAACAGAGGTGTTCCTTTAAACAAAAGAGGAAGCGGAATGAGACGTTTAGTCTTGCTAAGCTTTTTTAGAGCACAAGTTGAAAATAGAAGAACTGCTAATGCTCCAAACATTATTTATGCATTAGAAGAACCTGAAACATCTCAACACCCAGATTTCCAATTAATGATTGTAAATGCTCTAAGAGATTTATCTGAGACAGATAATGCTCAAGTATTTTTTACAACACATAATTCTAATCTTGCAAAAGAAATTCCAAAAAAATCATTGAGATATGTTTATTCAGACAATGGTAATACAAAAATTGAAAGTGGTATAAATCCAGATGGTACTGATAATACAGAAATAATTGATAAAATTATAGACACGTTAGGAGCGTTACCAGACCCAAAAAACAAAGTCAAAGTATTAATTTTTGTAGAAGGCGAAAATGATATAAATGGCCTAATTGGTATAAGTAAAATTTTAAACTCAAATGATAACTCAATCATTAATTTAGAGAACAATGAATCTGTTGCTTTTATTCCTACTGGTGGTTCTCAATTAAAGTATTATATAGAAAAAAAATATTTAGATGGTCTTCTTCAATCTCAAGTACATATTTATGACTCAGATATTCCTGCATATGTACAAAGTGTCGCAGATTTGAATGCAGAAAATAATGATAAAAAAATTGGTTACAACACAACTAAATTAGAGTTTGAAAACTACTTACATCACGAAGCTATTAACGAATGTTATCAAGATTTAAATATTACTATTAACTTAACAGAGATAATAGATACAGACGATGTTCCTGAAAAAGTTGCAAGAGAAGTACATAGTGTTACAAGTGATACTGATTGGGATGCGATTAATCCAAACCCATTAAAAACGGAAGAAAAGCAAAAGAAAAAAATATCAAAAGCCAAACGCCAATTAAACACAAATGCGATTAATAAAATGACTGTCGAAAGATTAACCGAACGTGGAGGTTATGATGAAATTAAAAACTGGTTAGATAAAATTAAAGAATTTACAGAATAAAAAAAGCCAGCTTACAACACCGTATATAATTTATTGCTAGTTCGAGCCTACTTACGAAAATCCTCGCGGATTTTCTATTCGGTTTTTATTTGCTAACTTTAGTGCTTAAACCACGCAACAAACCATATACAAACACGTTGTGCAAAACAAGGGCTAATTTTTTAAAGTCCGTAAATCTGATCTTTTTTCCAGACTATTTATTAAAAAAATCGTGCTACTTACCTACTCGTTTGTAGAGACTTTTCGGCATAAAACTGTAGAGACTAAATCGCATAGCT
>NZ_JBSHNP010000100.1:0-82683 GCF_053604675.1 Lacinutrix salivirga | reverse complement strand
AACTTATAACAACAAAAGACCACATTTGAATCTTAACATGAAAACACCTAATTTTATACATAACAAAAAACCAGAGAAGTTAACTTCTCTGGTTTAATTTATTTTTTAAAAACTGTCAACCTATTTTAGGACGACTCACTTATATTTTATAATCTATTGGTTTGGTCCACCACTAGTAATTAGAAACTCTGAACGCCTGTTTAATTGGTGTTCTTCTTCTGTACAATTGCTGCCACAATTTACAGCTGGTTCGTTTTCTCCTTTACCAACTCCAGAAATTCTACTAGAAGCAATTCCTTTAGAAATTACGTACTGTACTGTAGTTTTAGCTCTTCGGTCAGATAATCTTTCATTGTAACCATTAGATCCTCTAGAATCTGTGTGTGAGGTTGCGTAAATAACCATATCTGGATACTTATTCATTACCTGCACTAATTTATCTAATTCAAAAGCGGCTTTTGCCGTTATATTAGATTTATCATAATCAAAATAAATCGGGTTTAAGTTTACACGTTCAATTGCAATTATTTTTTCTATTGGATCTAAACCTACAGTCACAGACAGTTCTTCATCGCGAGTTCCATCTACTGTCATTTTTTTACTTTCGTAATCATCCATCGTTACTTGAAGTTCTGTCTCCTTTTCACATTCAATTATAAATTCTGCTTTACCTTCTGCATCAGTTGTTTTTGTTGCTAATACATTTCCTTGGTCATCCATTAAAGTTGCCGATGCTCCAGAAATTGGTTCTTGTGTTTTATTATCTACAATATTTGCTGTAATTAATACATCACATAAAGGTTGTAGTTTTTTTATTCCATAAATATCATCACTTCCTTTTCCTCCATCTCTGTTGGAAGACACAAAACCTTCGCCTGTTTCTTCATCAATCATAAAAGCGAAATCATCTCCATTACTGTTAATAGGGATTCCTGCGTTACGAATTGGAGCCATTTTACCATCTATTTCTTTTGTGTAAAACACATCCATACCTCCAAGACCTAAGTGACCTACTGATGAGAAATATAAAGTCCCATTGTTACTTATATATGGAAACATTTCTTGCCCTTCTGTATTTACTTTTTGACCTAAATTAATAGCTTCTCCTACAGAGCCATCTGCGTTAATTGGCGCTTTATAAATATCAAACTTCCCGTAACCTCCTGGTTTGTCTGACGCAAAATATAAAGTATTACCATCCATACTTACAGCTGGATTTTTAACTGAATACGTATTGTCATTTAATTTTAAAGGAGTTACATTTTTCCAGCCATCTCCAGATTTTGTAGCTCTGAACATATTTAATACACTATATTTTGTGTTTGATAATGAGTCTTTTTCATATAGATTTTCGTAAAAACTTTCTCTAGAAAAATACATTGTATTACCATCTGGACTAAAGGCAACTAAACCTTCGTGATATTTAGTATTAATTTCACTTCCTAATAATTTTTCGCCTTGGTAAGATCCATTTCCTTCATCTGTATATTCGTAAATATCTAAATAAGGTTGCTCGTTCCATCCATAAGTTTTTCTAGAACTGTTTCTAGCAGAAGTGATATATAGCTTACCATTTTTACGCATTCCTCCAAAATCTGAATGTTTAGTATTAATATCTAAATTCTGAACATTGAATTTTTTACCTTTTTCTAAAATTTGCGGAATATAATCTGGGTTAGCCATAAAAGCCCTTGCTCTGTCATCACTTGGTCTTGCAGACGCAAATTTTTTCATCCATTGGTTAGATAAATCATATTTACCATTTGCTTTTAGCATTTCAGAATACTTAAACATCATTTCAGGCTCAGAAGAATCTTCTAATGCTTTTGCATACCACTTTTCTGCTTCAACAGTGTTAAATATGTTATAATTAGACTCTGCTAATCTAGAATAGACGTAGGCGTCTGCTTTTCCTTTTTCTACTAATTTGGCATACGCAGCAGCAGCTTCTACAAATTCAAATTTTGCAAAATGCTTATCTGCTTTTTTAGTTGCACTATTTTGAGCAGTTAGACTTAAGCTACTCAATAATACTAATGTTAAAAATATTTTAATGTTTTTCATTTTAGTTAGCTTAAGGTTTAGAAATAACGAGGTGATCTTGATACTTTTCTTGGTAAGTTAATATCAAAGTTTATAAAAATTTCGTGTGATGAATCTGTTACCACATTTAGGTCTGAATTAATTGCATCGTAAGCATAACCAATTCTTAAATTTGGTGCTACAAGAAAATTAACCATACCACTAAAAGAATCATCTAACCTATAACCTGCTCCAATTTCAACAAAATCGTACATGAACAAGTTTAAGTTAAGATCATAACTTATTGGTGCATCAAAAGCATATTTCATTAATGCATGTGGTTTTAATTTAAAATCTTCAGACAAATCAAACACATAACCTCCAGCCAAGAAAAAATGCTCGGATTCGCTACCAAACTCTCTTCCATCTACATCTAAATGCACTGAATTAAGAATATTAGGAATAGAAGCTGAGATATAGTATTTGCTTGGTTTATAAAAATATAATCCTGCACCAATATTTGGATTAGTCGTATTAGGACTAGTCGTAAATAAAGGATCTCCAGGCTGTACCAAGTCTAGTTGACCTTCTCCAATTTGTATGTCATGAAATGTAGCACCTGCTTTTAAACCAAAAGCTAATTTTGTGCTGTTTCCTACAGGTAAGGTGTAAGAGAAATCGGCATAAACATTAGTTTCGTTTACTGGACCAACTTCATCGCTTATAAAAGAGAGCCCTAAACCTACTCTTTTTCCTACAGGTGAGTGTATAGATAGTGTACCAGTACTTGGTGAACCATCTAATCCTACCCATTGGCTTCTGTAAAGTGCACCAATTGCAACTCCATCTGTAGATCCTGCATAAGCGGGATTAATGATATTCATATTATACATGTACTGCGTATATTGAGGGTCTTGCTGTGCGCTTAACTGTAAGGCAAAGAAGCATACGGTAATTATAATTAGTTTTTTCATCTATAGTTTTGTTAGTTTTTTAGTTTTCTCTGTTTATGTACACCCAAGCTGATTTTACTTTATCTCCTTGATACTTCATTACGTAGAAATAAGTTCCTACTGGTAATTCGTCACCATCATTGGATTGTCCGTACCACTCGTTTGTATAGTTAGTTTTTGAGTACACTTTAGTTCCATTTCTATTAAATATCTCTAAAGATTGGACATCAAAACTACTTAAATCAAAAGTATCATTAAAGGTATCATTGTTTGGCGAAATACCTTGTGGTATTGTACAATTCTCTAATTCATCTACAAAAATATCTGCACTATCAAAACATCCTGTGTCATTAAAAGTTACTTCAATAGTGTATGTACCAGATAACAAAACAGTATCTAACACTAACTCATTGGCTCCTGTTATTGGGTCACCTTCGTATAACCATTGAATAGACACTTCATCTTCTGTATAGTTATCTGCTATTGCAGTTACTTCAATTGGCACTGTAGCATTAGGACAAACTTCATAATCTATCATACTATCAAAAGAAGATATTGGTGCAATACCAATTTCTAAATCGAAACTTGTTGTTTCAAAACATCCATCGGCAGTTTCTGCTCTTACAAAAATAGTAACAGGAGAACTTTCATAGTCTGTTGGACTAGTTATAGCATCTGTATTTGTATCTGCATCAGATTGTGATAAATGGTATGTAAAGGTTAAACCTGTTTGACCATTTGAAATAACAGCTTCATTTTCTGTTAAGTCGTATATAGCATCATTGTCATTATCATTATCACAACCCTGTAAATTATCTGCTTGAGTTAATGGTGGTTTAGGTGATAAAATTAAATCAAATGTTGTTGTTGTATAGCAACCTGTAGTAGAATCTTCAACTCTAACAAAAATAGTTTCAGTATTCATTGTATTTTGATATGCAGCTGGAGTTGTTATATCATTATCACCAGAATCGGCATCTTCCATAGAAGTGTGATAGGTAATAATAACACCTGTTTGTCCATCTACAATAGTTGCTTCGTTTTGTGTTAAATCAAAATCAACCATTCCATCTCCATCGTCACAAAGCTCTAAATCTGGTGCTTGCATAGAAGTTGGTGTATTACTAACAACAAGATTAAAAGTTGTATTTGTGGTAGCACAACCAGACATTGATCCTACTGCATCTGTATCTTCAACTCTAACATATATTATTGTTCCATCTGCGGCACTGTAAGGTGACGTTAATGGCATATTAGCTGTTTGCGCATCATTTAATGAAGCATAGTAAGTTACTGTAAAATCTGTTGGACTTTGAGTTCCTAAAATTGTAGCTGTTTGGGCTTCTAAATCAAAATTCTCTAAACCATCTCCATCTTGATCACAAGCTTCTAAATCCATTGCAGGATTAGCAACTGCATCATCATAGAAATTTAATTCTGCTACAGAAGAGAAAGTAACATCTTCACAAATACCTCCAAAAGCAAATACTTGATAAGTTCCTGACTCTGTTGCAGTTATAGTTTCTGTGGTTTCACCATTAGCTACACCATTAAAGTACCACTCATAATTTGTAGCATATGGAGAATTAGCACTTAATTCTACTGAAGTTACTCCACATAAATCGATGGTCTCGTCTGGTGTAAATTCAGGCGCATCAGGATTTTGTGGCACTACAGTTCCATCGTAAGCTAATTCTGCATCACAAACAATCTCGCAATTCGTTCCGTCTGGTGGTCCAGAATCTTGACTAAATATATAAGTTCCTTCTTGTTGAGAGAAGTTAGTTATTAATATCACATACACATCTCCAGCAGAAACGCCATTTAAATTAATAGTTTCTACAGCTGTTGCAGAGTAACTACAATCGGCAACATTTTCTGGTAAAAGATCGACACATGCACCATCTTGATCATTAAAAGGTCCCCAAACAATAAAGTCTATATCAAGTCCATTACCTGCTGCATTAGTTTGCGAAAGTGTAAATTGGTAATCTCCAGACTCATCAAAGAATATTGTGTTCCATTGTGGATCTGGTTCACTTCCTAAACAATCATAATCTATATAATCTGGTGCTGTTTGATCTCCAACTGTACTTGGATACTCTAGGTCTGGATCTGCACAAATTGGTAATGCATCTAAACAATATGTTGGCACACCTAGAGTTCCAATACATAAATCGAAAGTTGTAGTTTCTGAACCTGCTCCTCCAGAAAATACTCTAATATAATAGGTATCTCCTATAGTTAACTCAGGAGTTAAACTATTAGTTTGATCAGAACAATATAATTCTGTTAAACCATCACAAGTACCTTCGTACACAGCATGATCTAAATTAAATGTTCCTCCAGCAATATTTTCTAATGAAATTAATTGTTGAGTACCAACTGCTGTAAACTCAAACCAAACATCATCGTCTGCAACACCTGTACAACTACCTCCTGGCACAGAAGAAGCTGTTGCTTCTAAAATTGTACCTGGTGTTGTAGAATCACAAGACTCATCTGGATTAACAACTGCTAAAGTTGCAAAACATGGCTCGTCGTTATCTGGAGGACAAGCTGATAGGCTGTACGTAGTACTAGAAATTACACAATTACCATTTTGCTCATTGGTTAAAATTGCTTTTACTGAAGATCCAAAAGCGAATGGTCCTGCTTGGTACATACCTGTTGCAGGTACTGGTACTGTATTAGCATCTAAATCATTTGATATGATTAAAGATGTTGCATCTCCTAAACTAGAGACATCTATATCTATAAAAAATTGGTTGTTATCACAATCTGGAGCTAATGTAAATGTTGCTTCAGGTAATACACAGTCTAAAACTTGAACATTTACTGTAAAGTCTAATGTAACCCCAAAACTACCTCCAAAACAAGGGTTTGGTGGATTTTGACCAAAATCTGCAGATCCTAATCGCATTCTATGTTCACCTATTGCAGCATCGGCTGGCATTGTAAATGTTGCATCTAATACGGTTGGATTATCGTTTGTAGAAACGCCAGTATAAACAATTTCAGAATCTTCAAAAACCAAGTTATCGTTAAAATCTATCCATAAAACAGTATCGTAAGTAAATCCTGTTTCCATAACAATTGTTACACTAGTTTCTACTCCTTGAAACACGTTTACTACTGGAGTTAAAAGGCTTTGATACGTAATATCATCTCCATTTATATCTTGTCCACCTAAACCTGTAAAGTCAGTTACTCCTATTGTAACACTTGTAATTCCTTGTCCATCATGAGAAGTTGGTATAGATTCACAATATCCAGAAAAGAAGTTACCAGGACCAGTCCATGAACTCAATCCATCTGCATCACAATTGGTTTGTACATAAAAATCATAACTTGTATCAGGCATTAACCCAGTTATTGTGTAAGGGTTAGTCGTTACATCATTGATAAGTGTCCCAGTCCCTGGAGTAAATCCTTCTGGTCCATATTCTATATTCCAAAGGGATTGACCTCCATTTTCTGTCCACCCAATTTCTGTAGAGGTAAGAGACAAATTGTTAGAGGTTAAATCTGAAGGTTCTGCACAAGTAGGAATGTTTCTTACTTGAAAATTATCTACAAATACATCATTATCTTCAGGATCATCAACTGTCCCTTCAGATCCAAGTATAGCAAATCTTACTGTTTGATTAGCATAAGCTGTTAAGTCTATAACAGGATGCAAACCTGTAACCGGAATTACAGAAGTAGAATCGTAAGTTAATAATGAAGTCCAAGTTGTCCCATTGTCTGTTGTAATAAATAATTGAACAGTATCATCAGATCCTAAAGTACCTGCGTTTGTACTACTTCCAAACTGCATAACCCCAAAATCAAATTCTACTTGATGAGGTCCACCAGTTAAATCAAAGCTTGGAGAAACAATCCAGTCGCTTTTATTTGCTACCCATAAATTAATTTTGTAAGCTCCACTGGTTCCATTGTTAAGAAACCCATCTGGATTCCAATCACCAGCACCAAAGTTTTGAGGTCCTGTAGTCGCATCGCCTTCTGCAGCTTCCTCCCAACAATCTGCTGGTATGTCTGTGAAATCTTCTAAATAATCTGGAATAAACACGTCACACTCTGTTGTAAAGGTAAATGGTCCAGTCCAATCACTTAACCCATCTGCTCCACAATTTGCTTGCACGTAATAATCGTAAGATGTTACTGCTGTTAAACCAGTGGCTGTAAAAGGATTTGTGACATCTGTGTTCGTTGGAGTTCCTGTTGCAGGAGTTCCAGAGGTTACAAGTTCTATATTCCACATTGAAACTGTTCCATCTTGCATCCAAGATAATTCTGCTTCAAAAGCTGTAATAGCAGAAGCTGTTAGAGATGAAGGCGCAAAACAAGATGGTGCTTCGTCGAACGTTACATCATCAATTGCAATATCATCAGTAAAATCACCAGGAGCTATAACTTCAGAAAAAGTAAATCTTGCTTGTACATCTCCTGTAATTGTTAACGTACTTAAATCAATAACTTTTAATTCCCAACCTGCTGTGTTTGTATTATATGTAGCCATTAAGTTCCATGCTGCTCCATCCCAAACCTCAACATCTAATTGTGCGTTTGCATCTCCTTCATTATTGCTTATTTCGAAGAATGATAATGCAGGAGTTGTTAATCCTGAAACATCTACTAAAGGACTTAACAATACTGCAGGATCTTGTGTTCCTGAAGCATCTACCCAAGCAAAATAACCATTCGTATTTGTAGATCCTGTTATTGTTCCATCGTCTCCAATATGGTTAAAACCAGTCTCGTCGTCGAAATTCCAATCCTCTCCTCCACTCATTGACCAACATAATGGAATATCACCTCCATTTTCAAAGCCTTCAGTATATGGTGCTGTAAATGTTACACATTCTGTTGCAAAATTAACAGGTCCAACCCAAGGACTAAATTCACCTCCACAATTTGATCTTACATATACTTCATAATCTGATGCAGGTGTTAGGCCAGCTTCATTATATGCTGTATTTGATGTTGCATCAGCACCATTACCTGTTGGAGTTCCTGTTCCTGCTGTTTGTATAGCAACTTCCCAAGCACCTTCGCCTCCTCCAGCTGTCCAAGACAATGTTACATTATCTGACCCTGTAGCATCAACCACTATTGCAGAAGGTTCAGGACATGTTACTTCAAAAATTGTAACTGTATCAAAAGCAAAACCTTCGTCTTGTACTGTAAAATCTGAACCAAAAGCTACTCTTAATAACACATTAGCTTCTCCTGCCAAACCAGTTAAGGCATGTCTTGCGGTAACCCAATCTCCAGATCCGTTTGCAACTCCTCTTCCTGTCCAACCTTCTGGTTGACCTCCTGGTGCACCTCCAATAGTATCGTCTGTAAACCAGTTATTTGGATCTCCAACTGCTCCTACATTTACCCACGTTGTTCCACCATCAATAGAGGATTGTAAAACAGCTCCATCCCAACTGAATTCTGAATTCCACCATACATTTAATTCGATTGCTGGTGCTAACAGTGCTGTAAAATCAAAAACAGGACTAATCACTGCAGAGCTTTCGCTTGCATTGTAGTTTCCTGTTAAATTTGTAACCCAAGAATTAGCTCCTGAATCTGCAGAATTAATAACTGTTCCTGCTGGAGTTCCTAGTGTCCAAGTACTTGCTGTGCTTGCGGCATCTACGGTCCAACCACCATCTCCTGATTCAAAATCTTCTGAGTAAGGGAAAGATGTAATCTGTGCATTAGCCTGCCAGCTGAAGATAATAGTTAGCAACGCTAATAAGAGTGTAATTTTTCTCATTATAATTTGATTAATTAGTTTGGTTTAAACACCTAAACTAAAAAAAAATAACAATCAAAATTAGCTTATCGCTCTATAATAGATTAAATACATTTATCCTCGATAAAAAGAAAATTACGTTAACTAAATTGAATCATTCTATAAAATTATGGTGCTGGATTTGGAATTGTTTTGTGAACTATATTAATTGATTCTAGTAGTTTTTCGGAAATAGTAACTGAAATACTACTTATATTTTCTTTTAATTGAGACATGGTTGTTGCTCCAATAATATTACTGGTTACAAAATCTCTTTGGTTTACAAAAGCTAGTGACATTTGCGCTAAAGACATATTATTTTCTTTTGCTAGTTGTAAGTACTGTTTGGTTGCTTCTGTTGCTTGCTCACTACTATACCTTGAAAACCTTGGAAATAATTTTAATCTAGAATTTTCTGAAGCTTGGTTAGTGATGTATTTACCAGAAAGCACACCAAATGCCATTGGAGAATACACTAATAATCCTATATTTTCTCTATGTGAGATTTCTGCCATATCGCCTTCGTAAACTCTATTTATTAAGGAGTATGCATTTTGAATAGTAATTGGTTTTTGAAAATTGTTTTTTCGCGCTTCTTCTAAATAACGCATGGTTCCCCAAGCTTTTTCGTTAGACAAGCCGTAATGTCTAATTTTACCTTCTTTAATTTTTGAGTTTAGGGTTTCTACAACGTCTTTAAAATTATCTTCCCATTGGTCTTGAGGATTATAGGTGTAGTCTCTTACTCCAAAAGTATTGGTTTGGCGTTCTGGCCAATGTAATTGATAGAGGTCTATATAATCTGTTTGTAGTCGTTTTAATTCGGCATCTATAGCTTCGTTTATAGCTTTTTTGCTAAAACCATTTGTTCTAATATGTGCTGTATAGTCTCCTGGTCCTGCAATTTTAGAAGCTATTACTAACGTTTCTCTTTTTTGGTTTTTTAACCAACTTCCTATTATTTTACTTGTTCTGCCTTGCGTTTCTGGTGTTGCTGGTACAGGGTATAATTCTGCTGTATCTATAAAATTTACACCTTGCTCAACTGCATAATTTAGTTGCTCGTGTCCTTCTGCTTCTGTGTTTTGATTACCAAAAGTCATTGTGCCTAAGCAAATTTTACTAACTTTTATATCTGTATTTGGTAGTGTTGTGTATTTCATTTTAATTGCGTGTTGTGTTTTGCGTTAGCGATTGAGGCATTTGTTGAAGCTCCTCGCAGAGAGCGACTGCCGAAAGCGCGACCCTTGTGGTAACGCCCAAAAAATTAAATTGTATTTAATAACTTGGAAATTTCGTCTAGTTTTGGTGTTAGAATGACTTCTATTCGTCTGTTTTTTGCTCTTCCATCTGGAGTTTCGTTAGTGGCTAATGGCGCAAATTCTCCTCGTCCTGCCGCTGTTAGATTGTCTGGCTTTATGTTTTTATTTTGTTGAAGGATTTGAACTATTGCAGTTGCTCTTTTTGTGGACAAATCCCAATTACTAGTGAGTATTCCGTTACCAGAATAAGGTACATTATCTGTATGACCTTCTATTAAAACAGATATTTCTGGATTGTCTGCTAGTACGTTTCCTAATTGTTTTACTGCTTTTTTTCCTTCGCTACCAACTGCCCAACTTCCTGAACCGAAAAGGAGTTTGTTTTCCATTGAAACATACACCTTACCATTGCGTTGCTCGACGGTTAAACCCTTACCTTCAAAATCGGTTAATGCTCTAGATACTGCATTTTTTAACTGCGTCATCTCTGCCTCTTTTGTGGCTATAACTTGCTCTAATTCTTCGACACGTTTAGATCTGGATTCCAGCTCATTTTTTAGTTGTTGTAATCTGGAATTTTCTGCGGCTAAGGCTTGCTCTTTTGCTTCTAGTTTTGCTAATAATTCTCTATTTTTTTGAGTATTTGCTGCAATTGCAGAACTGCTATTAGCATCCAAGGCATCGTAAGAGGCTTTTAAATTATCGTAGTTGTTTTTTGTAGCGTTATAATCGCTTTGCAGCTGGTCTCTTTTAGCTATTGCTGCATCGTATTCGCTTTGCAACTTAGCGAGTTTATTTTCTGCTTCGTTTTTAGCTTTTAAAAGTTCGCTGTTGTCGTCTTTAAGATTACGTGTGTCTTTTTTAAGTTTTGCATATTTGTTTTCTAAATCTTTATAGACTTTTGGCGATACACAACTTGTAAATACGACTAAGGATAGGGTTATTAATAAAAATCTATGTTTCATTTTTTAAAATTTATTTTCTAATTCGAGTACAATAGGACAATGGTCGCTATGTTTTGCTTCGGTTAATATAACGGCTCTTTTTATTTTTTCTTGTAATGGTTGCGACACCATTGCATAATCTAATCGCCAACCTTTATTATTTGCTCGAGAATTTGCTCTGTAACTCCACCATGAAAATTCTTGACGATCGGGATGTAGATATCTAAAAGAATCTATAAAACCTGAGTTTATAAATTGGCTTAACCACTCGCGCTCTTCTGGTAAAAAACCGGAAACACCTTTCATTTTTGGGTTGTGGATATCTATAGGCTCATGACAAATATTGTAATCTCCACAAACTACTAAATTTGGCAGTTGTAGCCTTAACTCTTTTAAGTAATTGTGTATTAAATTCATGTACTCGAATTTATGCGCTAATCTTGCATCATTGGTGCCTGATGGTAAATACATACTCATTACAGATACATTGTCGTAATCTGCACGAATATTACGACCTTCGAAATCCATAGATTCTATTCCTGTACCATATTCTACGTGCTTAGGTTTTGTTTTACTTAGTATTGCAACTCCACTGTATCCCTTTTTTTGTGCACTAAACCAATAATTGTAGTTGTAGCCAGCTTCTTCAAATAGTGAAAGGTCTAATTGCTCTTCCATGGCTTTTATTTCTTGTAAACAAACTACATCTGGATTTGCACTTTTAAGCCAATCTATAAACCCTTTATTGATTGCAGCTCGTATGCCATTTACGTTGTATGAGATAATTTTCATTGGTGAAATTTTATTCTTTTAGCGAAAATAAATAATGCTTTACTTTTACACCTTGTATTTTGCAACGTTTTAACTTAAAAGTATTAACAAAATATATTAGCAAGTTTTTAGTTTACTATGTGTATGAAGTTTACTGTTACTCTTTTTCTTTTTTTATTCTCTATTCTCGCATTTGCGCAGGATGAGGATTCTTTTTATAAGAAGAAAACGTTTGCTGCAACTCAAAGCATTCAAATAGATAGTGTTAGCATAAACTCTAGTGTGTTTTCTGTCGCTTTAAAAAACGGAAGCCTTATAGATTCTACAAAGTATTCGATAGATTTTAGTAAGTCGCTTTTAACTTTTAATACTCCTATTGAAACAGATTCTGTTGTAATACAGTATTTAAAATATCCTGAATTTTTAACTAAAACCTACAAACAGTTTGATGAAAAAGTGATTGTTGAGAATACAGATAACCTTCAAAAATTACAAAAACTGTCGCAACCCAATTACGAGAGAACCTTTACTCCTTTTGATGGTTTAACCACTTCTGGTAGTATTTCTCGTGGTGTTACTATTGGGAATAACCAAAACTCGGTTTTAAATAGCGAATTAGATTTACAAATTACGGGTAAACTGAGCGATAAGGTATCTCTAAAAGCGTCTATACAAGATGCGAATATACCTTTACAAGAAAGTGGTTATTCGCAACGTCTGGATGAATTTGACCAAGTGTTTATTGAGTTATTTAGTGATAATTGGAGTATAAGAGCTGGCGATATTGATTTGGTAAATGATTATTCCTATTTCTCTTCATTTTCTAAACGTGTGCAAGGTTTATCGCTAAATTTAAAATTAGGCGACGACGATGCGCAAACTAAACTTTTTGCAGCAGGTGCATTAGTACGAGGACAGTTTACCACTAGCCAATTTACTGCACAAGAAGGCAACCAAGGACCTTATAAATTAAGAGGGCAGAATGGAGAGTTATTTGTGCTTGTAGTGTCTGGCAGCGAAACTGTTTATGTAAATGGTGTGGCATTAACTCGTGGAGAAAACGAAGATTATATAATAGATTATAATGCTGGAGAGATTATTTTTAATGCGACTTTCCCAATTACTAGCGAAATGCGTATTACTGTAGATTATCAATTTAGCGAACGAAATTATTCTCGTTTTGTAGGTTATGGAGGCGCAACGTTCTCGTCTAACAAGCTTACGATTGGAGCTTCTGTATATTCTGAAAACGATGCTAAAAACCAACCTTTACAACAAAACCTATCGCAAGATCAAATAGCTATTTTAGAAAATGCTGGAGACGATAGGTCGCTAATGGTTGCTCCAAGTGATCGACCAGAAGAATTTAATAATAACAGAATACTCTATAAAAAAGAAATTGTAAATGGTGTGGAGGTTTTTGTGTTTTCTAACAATCCAGACGATACACTTTTTGCAGTTACATTTACCTCTGTTGGCGAAAATCAAGGCAATTACGTATTAAGTACCATAAACGCTATTAGTAACATTTATGAATATGTAGAGCCTATAAATGGTGTGCCACAAGGAAATTTTGAACCTATTATACAACTCGTTTCGCCTGTAAAATTACAAATTGCAATTGTTAATGGTCGTTACACACCAACCGAAAAAACAACTGTTAATTTTGAGGTTGCAGGTAGCAAAAACGATCTTAATTTATTTTCTGATTTGGACGATAATAACAATAATGGTTTTGCTGGAAAACTTAATGTTGAACAAAAACTAATACAACAAGATAGCCTTTGGAACGTCAATGCTTTTGTGGATTCGGATTTTATTCAGCAAGATTTTAGAAATATTGAAGGCTTGTATAATCCAGAATTTAATAGAGATTGGAATTTAGATCCACAAGAAAATGCAAATCAAATTGAAACAGATTTAGGTAATTTATTGCTATTTACTTCTGGAGTAAAGGCATTTCATAACAAAAAAGGAGTGGCTAGTTACCGATTTGAGCACTTAAATTTTTCTGATGGATTTAATGGTAACAGGCATATCGCAGATGCTAATTTACAATTAGGACAATTTAAATTATTCTCTAACTCTAGCTTGCTATTTGCAAATAGCACTAGCAGCCAATCTACTTTTTTGCGAACCAACAATGCTCTAATTTACACCTTAAAAAAAGGTTGGATTGGATCGCGTTTAGCTGCTGAAGACAATGAGCAACGCGCTAAAATTAATGATTCGCTAACACCAATCTCTCAAAAATTTAAATCGTACGAAGTATTTACTGGAATTGGAGACAGTACTAGTGTTTATGGCGAAATAGGTTATAAATTTAGAGTCAACGATAGTATTAGAAATAGTAGATTACAAAAAGTAAATAGCTCTAATACGTACTATCTAAAATCTAAGTTAATACAAAATTCTGCAACAAATTTATCGCTATACGTAAATTACAGAACTTTAAATAATGTGGACGAGAGTATTGAAGATGAAAACTCGCTAAATTCTAGATTACAATACAGCCAGAAATTATTTAAAAACTTTATAATATGGAACACTATTTTTGAAACCAATTCAGGGACATTACCTCAGCAAGATTTTACTTATGTAGAGGTTGAAGCTGGTCAAGGTTCCTACACTTGGATAGATTATAATAACAATGGAATACAAGAATTAGAGGAGTTTGAAATTGCTCAATTTACAGATCAAGGGACTTTTATACGTGTATTGCTTCCCAACCAAGTATTTATAAAAACGCACCAAAACAGGTTAAGTCAAACATTAACATTAAATCCTAAACAGTGGATAGATTCTGAAACTAATTTAAAAGATATTCTCTCACATTTTAATAATCAAACATCCTATTTAATAGATCGAAAAATTAAAAAAGAAGGGAATACGTTTAATTTAAATCCTTTTGAAAGTGATCCTGAAAACCAATTAGGATTACAACTTAATTTTAGAAATGTGTTGTTTTTTAACAGAGGGAAACAAAATTACACGACCTCATACACCTACTTAAGTAACAAAGCTACAAACACATTGAGTGTTGGCTCTGTATCAAATTCTTTAAAAAGTCATCAACTCAATTTTACTCATAAATTTGCAGAAAGTTGGTTGGCAAATTTTAAAACGAGTTTTGATGAAAATGAAAGTACAAGCGAGAATTTTACAAGTAAAAACTTTAAAATTGACGAAGAACGTATAAACCCAAAACTCTCTTACCTATTAAATGACAATACACGTTTCGATATTTTTTATCAATATACAAATAAAGCCAACACAATAGGAAGCTTAGAAACTTTAGAACAACAAAAATATGGTGTGTCTTTTGCATTCGCTAATACTCAAAAAATAGCATTGACTGGCGAGTTCAATTTATTCACTAATGCGTTTTCTGGCAACTCAAATTCTCCTGTAGGTTACCAAATGTTAGAAGGTTTACAGCCAGGAAAAAACTTAACATGGAGTTTACTAGCACAAAAAAAACTGACTAAATTTTTAGATTTAAACCTCACCTATTTTGGCAGAAAAAGCGAAACCAGCAAAACAATCCATACAGGAAACATCCAATTGAAAGCTTATTTTTAAAATTGTTTTTTTTACGCAACCTTTTGTGCATATTTGCATCATAATAAATGTACACTATTAAATAGATAAACGTATTTTACTTAACTATATTAACTATGAAAAAATTATTAATATTCCCTATCCTGTTTTTGAGTCTCTTTGCAACTGCTCAAAACGATAATAAAAACACATTAGCAACTTCGGATGCTCATAACGAATTAAAAATAAACGCTACAAACTTAATTATATTTAGCTTTGTGGATGTTGCATACGAACGCTTATTAAACGAAGAGTCCTCTGTTGGATTAAGTGTTTTGTTTAATGTGTCGGATAATGAAGAGATTGATTTTGATTATTACAGAAAATTTTCTGTAACTGGTTATTACAGACATTTTTTTTCTAAAAAATATGCTAAAGGCTTTTTTGTAGAAGGTTTTGGAATGTTACACTCCGCATCGGAAGATGAGTTTATAGAATCTAATGGGTTTGGAAATTATGAAAAAGAGGATTACACAGGTTTTGCTTTGGGAATTTCAGCTGGTGGAAAATTTGTAACTCCTCGTGGTTTTATTGCAGAAATTTATTTAGGAATTGGAAGAAACATTACATCCTCTGATAGAGATGTAAATATTATTGGACGAGGTGGCATCTCATTAGGATATCGCTTTTAAAAAATTTAATATAAAGAACTGAAAAACTCTCGCACACTTTGTGCTCGAGAGTTTTTTTATTAAAAATTTTTACGCTTAATTACAAGTAGTGATATCATGATCTACTCTATAATATGTGGAGTGTAGCTCATTGTTTTCATCCATCCAATCTATTACTTTGTTTTCACATTTAAAAGTTGGTATTAATCTAGAAAAATTTCCAAAATTTAAATCTACTACAACTGTATCGCCATCATATTCCCAGTCTAAGCCTGTTAAATCTGGATTTTCTAATTGAAATTCCTCTAACGTTGGAAATGTACCATCATTTTGTTGGTAAATTGCAAATCTTTTATTGGTAGTAAATTCATATTCTACAGTTGATAAATCTGCTAATTTCCATCTTCCAATTATTGTGCCTTCTTCTGGAGTAGTATTTTGTGAGTTATCGTCATCGCTTGAGCATTGAACAGATGTGAATACTACCAATAGTACGAGTGTAATTTTAAGAAAATTTTTCATAAACTTTTTTTTCTGGAAGATAAGAAAACTATTCGCCTATTACAGTTTATCTTGTGAAAAAACAAAAAAACTCTCGACTATTTTGTATTCGAGAGTTTAATTTATAATAGTCCTGTCTTCGCAGTAATTTGTTATTTCATCTTCATTAGCCAATGTTTTACATCAACTTCTTTTTTAATAATATCTCTTAATTCTTCTATTTTAACACGTTTTTGCTCCATAGTATCTCTGTGACGTATGGTTACTGTATTATCCTCTAAAGTAACATGATCTACTGTAATACAAAATGGTGTTCCTGCAGCATCTTGACGTCTGTAACGTTTTCCTACTGCATCTTTTTCGTCATAAAAAACATTAAAGTCCCATTTTAAATCTTCCACAATTTGCTTTGCTACTTCTGGTAAGCCATCCTTTTTTACTAAAGGAAAAATGGCTGCTTTTACAGGAGCTAAAACTGCTGGCAATTTTAAAACGGTTCTTGTAGTATTATTATCTAATTCTTCTTCTATTAAAGCATTAGAAAATACAGCTAAAAACATACGATCTAAACCAATAGAAGTTTCTAAAACGTAAGGTGTGTAGCTTGCGTTTTCTTCGTGGTCAAAATACTGCAATTTCTTACCTGAAAATTCTTCGTGTTGTTTTAAATCAAAATCTGTACGCGAGTGAATGCCTTCCAATTCTTTAAAACCAAAAGGGAATTTAAACTCAATATCTGTTGCAGCATCTGCATAATGCGCTAATTTTTCGTGGTCGTGAAAACGATAGTTATCTTCTCCCATTCCTAAGGACAAATGCCATTTTAATCTGGTTTCTTTCCAGTAATCAAACCATTCTTTTTGAGTGCCTGGTTTAATAAAGAATTGCATTTCCATTTGTTCAAACTCACGCATTCTAAAGATGAATTGTCTTGCAACAATTTCGTTTCTAAACGCTTTTCCTGTTTGTGCAATACCAAACGGAATTTTTAGTCGTCCTGTTTTTTGCACATTTAAGAAGTTTACAAAAATGCCTTGTGCTGTTTCAGGACGTAAATATAAATCCATTGCAGTTTCGGCAGAAGCACCAAGTTTGGTACCAAACATGAGGTTAAACTGTTTTACGTCTGTCCAGTTTCTACTTCCTGTTAAAGGATCTGCGATTTCTAATTCTTCAATTAGTGCTTTTACATCTGCTAAATCTTCAGCTTCAAGAGATTTTCCTAAACGCTTTAAAATGCCATCAATTTTTTCTTGGTAGCCTAAAACTCTTCCGTTGGTTGCTAAAAATTCATCTTTATTAAAAGCATCACCAAAACGTTTTTGTGCTTTTTTAAGTTCCTTATCGATTTTAGCTTCAATTTTAGCACAAAAATCTTCGACTAAAACATCTGCTCTATAACGCTTTTTAGAATCTTTGTTATCTATTAATGGATCGCTAAAAGCATCGACGTGACCAGAAGCTTTCCAAGTGGTTGGATGCATAAATATTGCAGCATCTATACCTACAATATTATCATGCATTTGCACCATGGCTTTCCACCAATAGTCGCGAATGTTCTTTTTTAATTCTGCTCCATTTTGTGCATAATCATATACTGCACTTAGTCCATCGTAGATTTCACTACTTTGAAACACGTAACCATACTCTTTTGCGTGAGAGATTACTTTTTTAAATTGATCGTCGTTTGCCATGCTACAAAAATAAGAAACCACTTCTATTACGAAGTGGTTTTTATTAAAAAAGTGAGGGATACTTTTTAATTTAATTCAATGGTAATTGTATTTTAATCTATAAACTTTACTAAATGTAATAAACCAACTAATTTATTTAGCTTTTAATCGATGAAAAGACAAAAAAATTGATAATACGTTTTACAAATAGTTTTATTACTTTTAAAGTACTAACTTTTTTGTTGTGTTTAAAGCTGTATTTAATCTTCTATTTCCAAAAGTCTGTAGTGCTTGTTCTAATAGATTGTTAGATTATGAAATTATGATTTGTACCTCTTGTAGGCACAATTTACCACTTACAAATTTCCACATAGATAAAAACGACCACATTAAAAAAGTATTTTATGGACGTGCAAATATAGCGGAAGGTACTGCACTATTTTGGTTTATAAAGCGTGGCATCGTACAACAATTAATACATAACTTAAAATATAGAGGTCAGGAAAATATTGGCACGCTTTTAGGTGATTGGCTTGGAGAGGAGTTAAAGCAAACCGAACATTATAGTGCTATAGATATTGTAATTCCAGTTCCATTACACCATAAAAAATTAAAAACTAGAGGCTATAATCAGGTTGCAAAATTTGGACAGTCACTTGCACAATGTTTAGATGCAGAGTACAGTGATGATGTTTTAGTAAAACTCACCAATACAATCTCTCAAGTTCATAAAAAAAGGCTTGCACGATGGCAAGATAAAAACGAGGTGTTTACTGCACAAAACCTAAAAGCTATTGAAGGTAAACATATTTTATTAGTGGACGATATAATTACAACAGGAGCAACTATGGAAGCCTGTTATAATGAGTTAAACAAAGCAAAAAATATTAAAATAAGCATTGCAACTATGGCAATAGCTTAACTGTTTTTTTCGTTAGTGTTAATTCGCTTACATAATTATTAAATAAATTGTTTCTTTGCACTAATTTACAAATAGCAATGCGCAAATTTTTATCTCATTTTATTTTTATAACCACTATTGCCATCGTATTAGTTAACTGCGCTAATCGTGGTTCTCCAGGTGGAGGAGAAAAAGATGTACTGCCTCCAGAAATCACAAAATCTGTTCCGGAAAATTACTCTACTAATTTTACAGGTAATGAAATTAAAATATACTTTAACGAATACATTAAAGTTAAAAACTTAACCAAACAGCTTATAATTTCGCCTCCAATGGATCCTGCTCCAGAGGTAACACCATTAGGAAGTGCAAGTAAATATATAACCATTAAAATTTACGATACACTACAACCCAATACAACGTATGCCTTTAATTTTGGAAATAGTATTGTAGATAATAATGAAGAAAATCCATTTACTTATTACAAATATGTATTCTCAACAGGAAATTATATCGACTCATTAAGTGTAAAAGGGACTATAAAAGATGCCTTGCAACGCAATGCAGATACTTTTGTTTCGGTTGGTTTATATGAAGTAGATTCTACTTACAACGACTCTTTAGTCTATAAACAAAAACCAAAGTATGTTACTAATACTTTAGACAGTATTACCGAATTTTCTATAGATAATATTAAGGCTGGGAAATACATGATGGTTGCCTTAAAAGATGGTAATGAAGATAATATTTTTCAGCAAAAAACAGATAAAATAGGGTTTTATCCTGAAATTATTGAAGTGCCCACCGAACAACGTTTTGAACTTGCTTTATTTAAAGAATTTCCTGAGTATAAAGCAACACGTCCTAAATTAATTTCTGGCGAAAAAATTGCATTTGGCTACGAAGGAGATTATAAAAACATGGATATTGAACTACTTTCTAAAAAACCAGAAGGATTTGAAAGCAGAGTTATTAAAGACACTAAATCTGATACTTTAAATTACTTTTATTTACCAAGAATAAAAAGTGATTCTCTAATTTTTAAAGTGAGTAACAAAACCGTTATTGACACATTTACAGTTAAAATTAGCGAACAAAAAAGAGACTCATTAACAGTGAAGCAGTTAACCAGTAGTGTTATTAATTTTTCTGAAGACTTTAAAATTACAGCAAATGTGCCTTTTAAATCTATTGATGAAAGTAAGATATCTGTAGAAAAAGATTCTGTTACAATTCCCTTTAAAGGAGAATTAGATACTATTAAAAACCTCTATAGTTTAAAGTTTGATAAAGAAGAAGATAGCAAATACGCTATTACAATTTTACCTGAAGCTTTTACTGGTTTTTTTGGCACTAAAAACGATACTATTAACTACAGAACAACCACTAAAACCGAATTGTCTTATGGCAACGTGCGTGTAAAACTCCAAAATGCAACCTATCCTGTAATTGCACAATTAACAGACGATAAAGGCGAGGTTAAAGCAGAGCAGTATGCCGAAAAAGAACAATTTATAGATTTTAGGTTTTTAGAACCTGGAAATTACTTTTTACGTGTAATTACAGATAGTAATAAAAATAAAGTTTACGATTCTGGTTCGTATTTAAAAAAGCAACAGGCCGAACGCGTAAGCCACATGAAAGGTAAAATAGAGCTTAGTGCTGGTTTTGATATGACTTTCGACTTTACTCTAGATTAAACGCATCGCGATCTTCCAAAAATTGCAATTTGTTTCTGTAATATTCAATATGTTCTTTTGTTAACGTGGCAATCTCTATAGTGTCTTTAAATGGTTTTATATCTGTAATGGGTTCTCCCAACACATTATAAACAGTACTGTGTCCTGAATATTCATGATTATTAGCATCTAATCCTACTCTATTTACACCAACACAATAACTCATATTTTCAATAGCTCTTGCTTTTAATAAAGTAGTCCAAGCTTCAATTCTTTGTTTTGGCCAATTAGCAACGTAAAGTAAGACGTCGTAATCTTCTGTAATTCTAGACCAAACAGGAAAACGCAAGTCGTAACAAATTAGTGGCCTAATTTTAAACCCTCTAAAGTTTACAATTAATTTTTGTTTTCCAGCAGTATATACTGTATGTTCTCCTGCTAAAGTAAAAGAGTGCCTCTTATCATAAGTATCTATAATACCTTCTGGATGTACAAATAAAAGCCTGTTATAAAAACGGTTAGACTCTTTAATAATAACACTTCCAACAAGTGCAGCTTGTTTTTCTTTGGCAAGCTTAAGCATCCATTGTACAGTTTCTCCATCCATTGTTTCTGCAACGGATTCTGGTTGCATTGTAAATCCTGTAGTATACATTTCTGGCAAAACAATAACATCTACAGGTTCTGAAATTGACTCTATTTTTTCTTTAAAATCAATCCGATTTTGAGTAGGATTCTCCCAAACTAAGGCGGTTTGTACTAGCGCTATTTTTAATTGTTCTTGCATATTTAATCTTGAAATATTACTATTAAACTCATTTTAAAAGTATGAATTTATAATCTTAAAGTTTGAATTTAATCAAAAAAAAGGTGCTTTTTCAATAAAGAATAAGCACTCTCTTAACGTTTATAAAGTAACCATCTTATTTTTTATAATGAAGATTGCTTAAGGCTTAAAACCTATTAAGACTTACTTAGTCGCTTTTCAGCTTTAGTTTTAGATTCTTTTAATTTCTCTAACTTCTTAAACCATTTATCTTCATCATTTGGAGATAATTTTCCTCTTTTTTTAAGCTTCTCGTATTTTTTTTGATTTTTATCTAAATTGGCACTGGCTTTTTCAAAATTGGCTTGTGCTTTTTGTTTTTTCTTTAAAGCCTTTTCTGCTTTTTTTTGCTTCTTTTCTGCCTTTTTTCTGTCTTTTTCAGCTTTTTTTTGAGCTTTTTCTCGGTTTTTCTCTTCTTTTTCAGCTTTTTTAACTTCCTTCTCCTTTTCTTTTTGAGCCTTTTCTTCTGCCTTCTCTGCCTTTTTTAGCTCTTTTTCATTGGTTAAAAGTGAGTCTGCTTTTTTAGTCGTTGTTGTTTTAGTTACTTCGTAAGTTCCGCCTTCTACCTTAATTTGTTGTGCGTAGTTAAAGGTTACTGTAAGAAGTAAAATACATAATAGTAACTTGTGTTTCGTTTTCATTTTTAGTGGTTTTATTATCCAACATTTATAATCAAATATATTGCCAAATTTGATGATTTTATTAAATTCTATTTAAAATTTCTGCCGCTTGTTTTAAAGTATCTTCTGTTTTTGCAAAACAAAAACGCAACACGTTATCGTCTCTATTATTATCGTTAAATACCGATAATGGAATCGCTGCAATATGATGCTCTACAGTTAATCGTTTAGCAAAATCTACGTCGTATTCTTTTGTGATTTCAGAATAGTCTAAAACCTGAAAATACGTTCCTTTTGCAGGTTTAAAAGTAAAGCGTGAGTTTTTAATTAGCTTTAAAAATAAATTTCGTTTTTCTTCGTAAAAAGCAGATAGTTCTAAATAGTTATTTGGCGTTTTTAAATACTCTGCCAACGCTTTTTGCACTGGATGATTAACAGAAAACACATTAAACTGGTGTACTTTTCTAAATTCCTTCATCAGTACTTCTGGTGCACAACAATAACCCACTTTCCATCCTGTATTATGAAACGTTTTACCAAAAGACGCTGTTATAAAAGTGCGTTGTTTTAGTTCAGGAAACAAACAAGCACTTTGATGTTTTTCACCATCAAAAATAATATGCTCGTAAACCTCATCACTTAAAACTACACAGTTACTATTATTTGTTAGGTTTTCTAATTGTTGTAAATCTTTTTTTGTTAAAATGCTTCCGCTTGGATTGTGAGGCGTATTAATTATTATAAGCTTTGTTTTACTAGAAAATCTTTGCTTCACTTCTTCCCAATCAATAGTATAATGAGGCGCTTTTAGAGGTATCGTAATAGTTTTACCTCCATTAATTTCAATAGCTGGCTCGTAACAATCGTAAGCTGGTTTAAAAATAATTACCTCATCATTTGGTTTTACAAAAGCAGAAATTATAGTGTAAATTGCTTGTGTTGCTCCAGCAGTAACTGTAATCTCTGTATCTGGATGGTATGTGGAATTGTACAACAAACTAAATTTTTTAGCAATAGCTTCTCTAAGCTCTAAATTTCCTGGCATTGGAGCATATTGGTTATAACCAGAATTCATGGCTTTGCTCACTAAATCTATAAGTTTAGGATCGCTTTTAAAATTAGGAAATCCTTGCGATAAGTTAATTGCATTGTGTTTATTAGCCAATGCACTCATTACCGAAAAAATAGTTGTACCTACATTTGGGAGTTTAGAGTTGTGTTGCATACTGTTAAAATTGTGTGTTAATCTCGTATAAATTTAGTTGATTTTAACAACTTTTATAGCCTCGTTTTTTATATTTGAGTCCATTTAATTTTTAGCCTTATGAAATTTTTTAAATTCCTTTTACTTTTTTTAACTCTTAATGTCTCTGCGCAACAAGGAGGTATGTGGATTCCTTCGCTTTTAGAAGGCATGAATGAAGAAGAAATGACCGCTTTGGGAAGTCAACTTACTGCCAAAGATATTTACGACGTTAACAACTCTAGTTTAAAGGATGCCATTGGTCATTTTAATGGAGGTTGTACAAGTGAAGTAATTTCGCCTAAAGGCTTAATATTAACGAATCATCATTGTGGTTTTAGTCAAATTCAATCGCATTCCTCTTTAGAAAACGATTATTTAAAAAATGGGTTTTGGGCCATGTCTTTAGAGGAAGAATTACCTAACGAAGGCCTATTTATAGAATTTATTGTGAGAATTGAAGATGTAACCTCGCAAGTTTTAGCAGGTATAAATGATGCAATGACTGAAAAAGAAAAACAGTCATTAATAGCTAAAAACAGTAACACTTATCAGACTACAGTACAAAAAGAAGCTTGGCAAGACACTAAAATAAAATCGTTTTACAACGGAAACCAATACTTTTTATTTGTTACTGAACGTTTTGAAGACATACGTTTAGTAGGTGCTCCACCAACAAGTATCGGTAAGTTTGGTAGTGATACAGATAATTGGGTGTTTCCAAGGCATACTGGAGATTTTGCTATGTTTCGTATTTATGCAGATGCTAATAACAGACCTGCAAAATACAGTAAAAATAATAAGCCATATACGCCAAAACACTTTTTACCAATCTCTCTAGATGGTGTTGAAGAAGGCGATTTTACTATGGTTTTTGGTTTTCCTGGACGTACAAACGAGTATTTACCTGCTGTAGCTATTGAGCATATTACCAAAGAATTTAATCCTACAAATATTGCAATTCGCGAAGCTGCATTAAAAGTTATTGATGCTAAAATGAAAGAAAGTGATGCTGTTAGAATTAAATATGCCTCTAAACAAGCCAGAATTGCTAACGCTTGGAAAAAATGGATAGGCGAAAATTTAGGAATTGAAAAAAGTGATGCTGTAGCAAAACGTCGTGCTTTTGAGGCGACATTTACTAAGGCATTAAAAGAAAAAGGTCTGACTGAAAAATACGGAAACATTTTGCCAGAATTTGAAACTTTATACAAAGACTTTGGACCTGCAAATATTAAACGTAGGAATTTTATTGAAGTTTTTATAGTAACAAATGAGTTAATGCAAATGACGTTTAGAGCGTTCCAAATGGAGCAAGCAATAAACGCTAATCCTGATAATTTTGAAAAAGCAAAAGCGAGCTTAGTTAGTAGATTACAAGGCATTCATAAAAATTACGATGCAGAGGTGGATAAAGGCGTGTTTAAAAACGTAATGCCTTTTTACACTAAAAATGTAGATGCTTCAATTTACGACAACACAGCCTTTACCAATTTAGATTCTGCTTTAAAGTTGTTAGAAGGAAACGCTAAAGACGTACTTAAAAAATTAAATAAAGATGCAGCTTATAGCTATGCAAAGCCAATGATTGAAGAATTCTTTAAAACAATTGATAGAGAATTTCAAGAAAAAAACGAGCCAATTACAGCATTGCAAACCAAATATATGACTGCCTTAATGGAGGCTTTACCAAATGCACGCTATTTTCCTGATGCCAATGGTACGCTACGTATTACTTACGGACAAGTTAGAGGTTACTCTCCAAGAGATGCTGTATATTACAATCCTGTGAGTTATTTAGATGGAGTTGTTGAAAAATATGTGCCAGGAGATTACGAGTTTGATGTGCCAGAAAAACTTTTAGAGCTTCACAAAAACAAAGATTACGGACAATATGCAGATAGTAATGGTAAAGTGCCTGTATGCTTTTTAGGAACCAACCATACAACTGGAGGAAACTCTGGAAGTCCTGCAATTGATGCACATGGAAATTTAGTTGGTTTAAACTTCGACAGAGTTTGGGAAGGCACAATGAGCGACATGAATTACGACCCAGAAATTTGTAGAAATATTATGGTAGATGCACGTTATATACTATTTATTGTCGATAAATTTGCTGGTGCAACCCGATTAATTGACGAAATGAAATTAGTGCATCCTAAGAAGAAGTAATTAGTATTTAGCTTACAGTCTCAGTCTTAGTTTCATTTTACTATTATTAAACTTAATAGGTTTTATAATAAGTAAATGGGTCTCGATACAATTTTTTCGTGCCTCAAAAATCACTCGAAGTGACGACATCAAAAAAATTATGGGAATAATTGTTATTTTGATAGAGCGAACTATTAGCGACGAGAACTCTCACTTATTACTGTTTTAAAACTATTAGATTTCTCCTCGTACCTCGTTAGGAATGACATATCTTTAACTAATCCTCAACTGCTTCAACAACTCCTGCTTAAAACTTCTACCAATTGGTAGTTTATTATCGTAGATATAAATAGTATTTCCTGCAATTTTATTTACATATTTACTGTTAATTATAAACGATTTATGAATTTGAATAAACTGATTATCGTTTAACTGTTCTCTCCATTTTTTTAATGAATCTATAAACGAGAATTTTTTAGTTTTGGTTACTATAGTTATATAATTTCTATCGGATTCTAGATATAAAATATCGTCAATTATTATTTTATGAAGCGTTTTATCGACGTTTAAAAAAAGTGATGCTTTAGTGTCGTCTTCTGGTTTAGGCTTAGTGTTTGCAAGTCTTTGTTCTACTTTTTTTACGGCTTTTAAAAAGCGATCAAAACTAAAAGGTTTTACTAAATAATCTACAATAGTGTCTAACTCAAAACTAGGTACTGCATAGTCTGCATAAGCAGTCGTTATAATTACAGCTGGTGGATTTTTTATGGTTTTAATAAAATCTAATCCTGAAATATCTGGTAAATTAATGTCTAAAAAAACAACATCAACTGTATTGTTTTGCAAAAACGAATGCGCTGTTATGGCTGCATTAAAGGTCTCCACCAATTCTAAATTAGGAAGTTTACTCAAAAAATTTTTAATTATTTTTTGAGCAGGTATTTCGTCTTCTATAATAATACAGGTCATATATATTCATTTGTGGATTCTTGCCTTCGCAGGAATGACAAGCTTTTTTTGTTAAAAAAACGAAACTAAAATCACTTTAGTAATAAATTTCAAAGAAATATAGGTTTTTTAGTCTTTCTCTTTTGTCATTCCTGCGAAGGCAGGAATCCATTTATATCTTCCAATCTTTTGATAAATCATTCCAATTAAGATTATCGTCTTCGATAAGATTAATCTTCCACTGACGTTTCCATTTCTTCATGTTCTTTTCTCTTCTTATAGCATCATTAACATATTGATAAGTTTCAAAATAAACCAATCGATTTAAATCATATCGCTTTGTAAATCCTTCATTTAATTTGTTTCTATGCTCTTCTTTCTAAGTCATTTGTAACTCCTATGTAAAGCGTTCCATTCTTCTTATTAGTTAAAATATATAAGTAATATTGATGAATAGTATTATACATAATTTAAGTTGTGGATTCCTGCCTTCGCAGGAATGACAAAAAAGGTCAAACTTATTGTGTTTTCTTAACCTCTTGTCTTCTCGAGCGTAGTCAAAAGGGTTTAAAACTTTAAGGTCTCGACTGCGCTCGAAGAGACGTTAGTATCATTTCAGTTTCAATTTTAAATATACTTTGTATGTTTCAGCTTTAGTAATTTCAAATTTATAATTATCCTTATAAATAAGTTGCAATCGTTTTTCTAAATTCTTTAATCCTATTTTAAAATCTTCTGTACTTACTTTTTCTTTATCGTATTCATTTAAACAAACACATTCTAGAACACCGTTTTTTTCAGAAATAGACACAGAAACATCACTATGCAAAGTACTATGCTTAAACGCATTTTCAATAATTGTAATTAATAATAAAGGTGCGATTTTTTGAGTGCTATTGCTTATAGATTTTGTGTAAGTAATTTGCTTTACACCTTCGGTTCTAATGGTTTGAAAAGTGATGTAATTATCTATAAACTGAATTTCTTTTTCTAACAAAATTGTTTCAGCATTACTCTCATACAATACATGTTTTAAATTATCGGATAGCATTAAAATAAGCTCTGGTGTTTCGTTTGGCTTTTCTAATGCATAGGAATAAATGGTGTTTAAATTATTAAATAATACATGCGGATTTATTTGTGATTTCAAAAATTTAAGCTCCATTTCTGTATGCTGTTTTTTTATTAATTCTACTTCATTTTGTTCGTCTATAAAACGATACAGCATCCAAATAAAAGAGAAAAAAATGAGAGGCACTAAGGTTTGCCACAGGTAATCGCTAAGGCATTTCATTATAGAGCAACCACATTGCGCAAACACATTACAATACAATTGTGTAGCAAAAAAAGAAATGGCTGCAAAAACAAAAACGTAAGGTATATAAAGCTTCTTTTTTATAAAAAATGGAAGCAACACTAAGTTATTAGCATACACAATGACGACCAAAATGGATAGATATTGTAAAAATGGATTTTCTCGCCAATAATAATCCGAAAAAATAAATAATGAAACAATAACAAAAAGCATCCAAAATAAGATGTGTACTAAAATTTGTGAGGTATGTTTTTTAAGCAGTGTCATTATAATATGTTGAAAGTAATTTAAAATGCCAAAACCATCAAAAATTAGGTACAAAATCCAAACTTAACCTTGCAAACAACCATTTTTTGTGCTGTTTGTAAATTTAAGTCTGTTGTTTATCCTATTTATTGGTTTTAAAATAGGTGTACACCTAAGTTTGTTACCATCAATAAAACCGAACTATTATGAAATTAAAAGTACTAATTTTTTTATTTATGAGCTTACAATATGGTGTCGCTCAAACTAGTAATCAAGAAGTTATAGACGATAAAGGTAAAGCAAAACTTTTAGGCGTAATAAATAAAGAGGGCTTAAAAAAACCAGCTTATGCAGAGTGGTTTAACAAAAATTATAATGATTACGCTGTAAATAAAACTATTGTAAAACAACTTAAAGCGTCTTTAAACCATTATACAATTAAGGTGTTTTTAGGCACTTGGTGTGGAGACAGCAAGCTAGAAGTACCACGTTTTTATAACGTATTAGAAACCGCAAAATTCCCAACAAATCAACTAGAAGTTATTGCTTTAGACAATACTGAAGACGCTTACAAACAAGGTCCAAATGGAGAAGAAAAAGGCATGAATATTCATAGAGTGCCAACATTTATTCTTTACAAAAACGGAAAAGAAGTAAATAGAATTGTTGAGCATCCAAAAGAAACTTTAGAGCGCGATCTCCTTAAAATTGTAACTAATAAGCGTTACACACCAAATTATGTTGCTGCTAATTATTTACAAAACGAATTAGAAACTAAAGCTTTAGATACGCTAAAAAAGGAAACTACTTTTCTGGTTTCTATGCTATCAGAATACACTAAAGGCAGTAGAGAGTTAAATACATTAGGCTATGTGTATTTAAGAGCTAAACAGTATGAAAAAGCATTATTTGTGTTTAAATTAAACGCGCTTATTTTTCCTTATAAATATACTGTTTACGATAGTTTAGCTGAAGCTTATTTTGTGATAGAAAATTATACTGAAGCGTTAAAGACGTATTACAAAGTATTAAGTTTACAACCAGACGACAACAATGCTTTAGATATGGTAAAGAAAATAACTGAATTACAAAGGAAAGCCAAAGAATTATAAAAATCCTTCGGCTCTTCCTGCTATTAATCAACTAACTAACCCTTAACTACCTAGTGATTATATTGAGTTTTGACTATAACTTTTAGTTATAACACGCGTCTAAAATAGCGTCAAACTCTTCGTTACTATTTACAGTTTGTTGTGTGCCATCTTCAAGCTCTACAGTTACAGGATATGATAATGCAAATCCAGCTGTTGTTGGATCAAGCGACTCTAAGTAAGTCCAAAAAGCATCATCACTATCAATAGTTACAACTGTACCATTATCTTCTACTAAAGTAAGTGGATATACTAATTCAAAACAATTTACTTCACAATCTGTACAATCTTCATAACCATTACAGTCATTATAAATAGAGTCAAACGCATCAGCATCTTCAACAGTTACTGCAGTTCCATCTGCAAGAGTTCCTGTAATTGGGAATACAAATGATACTACATCTGGTAATGTGTAAAAATCTTCTTCAGAGTTTGCAGTATATTCAGTACCATCTTCATCTACAACTGTTACTGGATAACCAAGTATAAAACAGTTATCGTCTCCGCTACCACCTTGGATATCACAAGCTTCAATTAATGCAGCAAATTCGTCTATTGTCGCTATAGTTTGTACTGTTCCATCACCAAGAGTAACATTAAATGGATATTCTATTGCAAAATTTCCTCCTTGATTTTGACTTTGTAAATAAGCTGCTAATTCTGCATCATTATTAACAACAGTAGATGTTTGACCATCTGTAAAAGAATATGGATAATTAATTACAAAACATTCGCCATCTTCTGAGTTAAGAAAATCTTCTTCTTGGTTTGTAGTTGCAGCAGTTCTTGCATAACTCGTTAAGTTTTCAACTAAAGTTACAGGTGCAGCTGCATTTTCTGGTTGTAAATCGATGTCTTCGTTGTTGTCTTTTGTACAAGATGTAAATACTAATACAAAAACGAGTGCTAATTTTAATACGTTTTTCATTTTGGTGTAATTTTAAGTTATTATTTGTTTTATAAGGCCGTTACAAATTATAAACAACGCAGTTTTAATTAACCCTACAAAAAAACTGACTTTTTTTAAAATAGTTATTTAAACCTCTGTTTTTCAATTGTTTAATGATTTAAAAAAAATTACATAGCTTTGATTTTTATAAATGTCATAAGATACATAATGTCAGAATCTAAAAAATCTATATGCGAAACTAATCATTTTGAAGCGCTTTTTAATGAGCACTCAAAAACCTTAAGAAATTACATGTATTATAAATGTGGTGATAAAGATTATGCTGAAGATATTGTGCAGGAGGCTTATATTAAATTATGGAATAACTGTGCAAAGGTTGTTTATAATGAAGCATTATTTTTTTTAAAACGGATTGTCAACAATACCTTTTTAAATAAAGTAAAGCATGATAAGGTTAAATTAAATTACAGCAAACAAAAAGTACAACAAGTTAATATCCAAAGTCCAGAATTTGTATTGGAAGAAAAAGAGTTTATGGCAAAACTAAAAGCTGTAATCGAAAGTTTACCAGAAAAACAACGCGAGGTTTTTTTACTTAGTCGTATTGATAAAAAAACCTATGCAGAGATTGCAGCACTTTTAGACCTCTCTGTTAAAGCAGTTGAAAAAAGAATGAGTAGTGCACTAATAATAATGAGAGAAAAAATTGGCAAGGTATAAAGTAGGGTATTCTATTTTTAAGTTGTTTATAAAGTATTAAAGCGAATATGAAAGAATTAGACATTAACGAAAACGAATTTTTAGCACGTTGGCTAGACAACCAATTAACGCCTGAAGAGGAAGAAGCGTTTAAAAAAACAGATGCTTACGCTACCTATAGTAAAATTAACGAGTATGCTCAACATTTAGAGGCTCCAGAATACAATAAAGAAAAGGTATTTAAAAACATACAATCAAAAACCACAAAACAAACCAAAGTTAGACGGCTATCTTTTGGTTGGGTTTCTGGTATTGCTGCATCTATTGTGGTATTACTCGGTGTGTTTTTCTTATTACAAAATAACGACACGCAATACACTTCTGGCTATGGAGAGCAATTAGCTGTTGTTTTGCCAGATGGTAGTAATGTAACCTTACATGCTAATTCTACACTGTCTTTAAATGAAGATGACTGGAAGGATGGTAAACGCAATTTAAACTTAAAAGGAGATGCCTATTTTAAAGTCGAAAAAGGCTCATTATTTGCAGTAAATACAGCACATGGTAAAGTTGAAGTGCTCGGAACTCAATTTAACGTTAATGCGCATGCTAATAATTTAGAAGTAAAATGCTACTCTGGCAAAGTACGCGTAACAGATAATTTAAATGAACGTATTTTAACAAAAGGAAAAGCCATTAGATTAATTAATAATACGACAGAAGCTTGGACGTTTGACACCCAAAAAGAAGCAGTAATTTCTAATCAATTTGCGTTTAATAATTCGCCATTATCTAAAGTGTTTGCCGCTTTAGAAAATCAATACAATCTTTCGTTTACTAACAAAGACTCTTTTGGCAACAAACGGTTTACAGGTCGTTTTTCTAAAACCTCTAAAGACGAAGCTTTACAAACTGTTTTAGAAGCCATGAATATAGATTATACTATAGATAATAATACTGTTAAGCTTACTAAATAATGTATGAAACACACTGCATTCGCCTTACTTTTAACACTATTAGTTTCTGTTTGTAATGCGCAGCAAGTAACACCTAAACCTTTTACAGACCAACCTTTAAATCTTATTTTAAAACATATTGAAAGTGCTTACGATGTTGCATTTTCTAATGATGCTAGCCTAATCGAAAACACTAGTTTAAGTCTTACTGTTAAAGGTAGTTTGCTACAAAATCTAAAAAAAATAGAAGAGTATTCTGCTCTTCGATTTAAAAAAATTGGTACTAAAAGTTTTATAATTCAAAAGCAAAGCAACACTCAAATTGTAAATATTTGTGGTTATATTAAAAGTCAATTTAGTAAACTTCCTATTGAATATGCTTCGGTTTACACATCAGATAAAAGCAAACATGCTATAACTAATAATGAAGGTTTTTTTTCAATATATGGATTACAACCAAACCAAGAATTAACACTTCAAATATTAGGTTTTAAGACTTTAAAAATTGTTGCCTCTAAACCAAATACAACAACTTGTAATACGTATTTTTTAATTGAAGACACTCAAGATTTAGACGAAATTATAATTACTAATTACCTCAATAACGGATTTACCAAATACAAAGATGGTAGTATAAAAGCAAAATTAAACCAGATGAGTGTTTTACCTGGTTTAATAGATAATGATGTTATGCAAGCTGTGCAAATTATTCCTGGCGTACAAAGTCCAGATGAAACTGCTACAGGATTAAATGTACGAGGTAGTACATCAGACCATAATTTGATTTTATACGATGGTATTAAAATGTACCACTACGATCATTTTTTTGGGATGCTCTCTGCTTTTAATTCCTCTATTATAGATAATGTCGTGCTTTCTAAAAGTGCAAGTTCGTCTAAATACAGAAGCCATATTGCAGGTGTTGTAGATATAAAAACTCATAGTGATATTCCTGAAGAAATTGAAGCTGGTATTGGTACTAATTTAATTTTTGCCGATGCTTACGTTCGTACTCCAATTGGCAAAAAAACAGCTATAACAGCTTCTGCTAGACGCTCTTTTACAGATGCTTTTCAGACTGTAACTTTCGATGATTATTCGGATCACGTTTTTCAGAATACAAAAATTTCTGAAGTAAATTCTAATGTTTCAACTGAAACGCCTAAGAATAATTACTCGTATTATTTTGAAGATTATACTTTAAAAACGCTTCATAAATTTAATGACGATAGTAAACTTACTTTTAGCGGAATCTATTCGTTTAACGACTTAGATTTTAGGTCCTTGTTTTCAGAAATAAATCAAATATCCAACGATAAATTAAAAATTAAAAGTTTTGGCGCAACACTTAATTACCAAAAACAATGGACTGATAAACTGAAAATTTCTACCTCACTTACTTACTCCAATTATAATTTTGATTATAATGGCAATCAAATATTAGATGCTTTTTTTAACTATAATACAGTAAAGCAAAATGACATTAATGATTTTAATTTTTCTATAAATGCAAACTATACATTAAGCAAAAACAGTTCTATTGCAGCAGGTTACGATTATATTAATGACGAGTTAAGTTATACGATTGGCAACACTTCTGATGTGGAATTTGAAGATGATTTTAGGATAGAACAAAGCAACTCGCAAAACAATACGCATGAAGCTTTTGCAGAATATAGTTACAATAAGAATAAATGGAGTGTAAAAACAGGCTTAAGAACTTCTTACGTCAACAAGCTTAAAAAAGCATTTTTGCAACCTAATGTAAATATAAGATATGCGTTTAATTCTAAGTTTAGTTTGCAATTGCTTGCAGAACAAAAAAACCAATTTATTAGCCAAATTGTGGAGTTTGAAACCGAAAATTTTGGCTTAGAAAATCAAGTTTGGGTGTTGTCTGACGAAAAAACAGTTCCTGTTTTACAAAATAAGCAGGTAAGTTTAACAGGTATTTACAAGCAAAAGGATTGGTATATTGATACTGAGGTTTTTGTAAAAAAAAGTAGCGGAATTACCTCTTTAACCAAAGGGTTTAATAGAGAAATAAATAATTTTTCCGTTGGAAAAAATAAGGTTAAAGGTCTTGAAGTATTAGTAAAAAAACAATTTAACAATTTCTCCACCTTAGTGAGTTATGCTTTAACCTCTAATAAATCTCAATTTTTAGATCTTAATAGTGCGCAGCGTTTTGATGGTAATTTGGATATAAGACATTACCTGAGTGTTATTCAAAACATGAAAATTAATAGATTAGAACTCTCTGCTGGTTGGCGTTTTAGAACTGCGCGAGCCTACACTCCTGCTTTAGGATTATCAGGTGATAATGCAGATAATATTGCTATTAATTATGGTGAAATTAATAGTGCGAGACTAAACGATTATAATAGGTTTGATATATCCTCAACCTATAAATTTACACCATTTAACAACAAGAAGGTTAAAGCAAAGGTTAGTTTGTCTTTACTTAATGTGTTTAATAAGCGAAACGATATTAATAGATCGTATCGAATTGTTTTAGATTTAGACGATACTACTTTTAAACTTAGAGTACTCAATAAGTTTTCTATTACAAGAACTCCGAATCTATTGGTAAGGTTGGATTTTTAATACTCGTTTAAACTATCTCCATCTTCTTTAACAAGAAACTCGCATTCATATTTTGGCAAATGCCTTTTTTAAAGGTGTAATCAAAATACAATTCGTCGTCAACTATTTGTGCATCAAAATAGTAATTTTTAACCTCTTCTAATTCTTTTTCAATTTCACAAAGGCTTAAATCGTGTGTTGCAATAATTCCTGTAGCATCACTCGCAACTAATTTCTCAACAAATTTACGAGAGCCAATAGCTTTATCTGTACTATTTGTGCCTTTTAAAATTTCATCTAAAATAATGAAATAAGGTTCTTTTTGTATAGCATCTACAATACATTTTAAGCGTGTTAATTCGCTAAAAAAATAACTACTTTCATCGGTTAACGAATCGCTTGTACGCATACTCGTTATGAGTTTTACAGGATTATATACACTAGAAGTTGCACAAACAGGCAGTCCAATATTTGCCATAACAATATGTAAAGAAATGGTGCGTAAAAAGGTACTTTTCCCAGCCATATTTGCTCCTGTAACTATAAAAAATTCTTCATTATTAATGGTCACATCACTAGTAACTAGTTTTGCTTTATCTAATAATGGATGTCCTAACTGTTTTGCTTTAATAATGCTAGAGTCTTTAACGATATCAGGAAACACAAAATCTGGATGGTTAAAAGTATAATTTCCTAATGTGTTGTAAGCATCGAAAAAAGACACCACTTCAAACCAATCGTTAACCTTAGTATTATAGGTTAGTATCCATTGTTCTATTTTATAGGCATTTTTTATATCTGTTAAAAATAGTCCATTCCCAAAAATGGCAGAAATCAGGTTATTTCTATTATCTAAAGCATCAATAGCCTTAGAAAGTTCTGTAAAAATAAGCGATGCCTTTTTTTCTTCAGATTTAATTAATTGCTGTTTTTCTAGTAATAACTTAGAGGTAAATTTTTCGCTTTCAATTTCGTTTAAAAGTTGCGCATATTGCTTAAATGTATCTTTTACTTTATCTGTATTTGCTGCTAAGCTATTAATTTTTTTTAGGTATTTCCCTGTTAACGCTAAGCCTAATAATAACCAATAGCCTAAAATTTCGGGAGAGATTATTTTAAATAAAATAAGTCCAAACAACACTAATGTAGCAATAGAAAACACTAATGGTAACCATTTAATTAATTTTGGCATAAACGATTTATAATCTCTAAGCCAATCTGTAATAGTTTTAGCAGGTGTTTCTACTTTAATTAGACTTGCAATAGCGTTGTAATACTGTCTCCATTTAGGTTTAGCGCTCAACTCTTTAATAGCGTCTTGTTTAAGCGGAATGTTATTAATAGAATTGGCTAATAATAATGTTGCAAACTTGCTTTTGCCTTCAATTGTTGCTGTTCTGTTTATAAATTGAAAGAAAGAGCCTCTTCCAAATAAATCGATATCTAAACTATAATGATGCGTTGGGTTTTGAAACTCTAAACCTTCTGCTCTATTATAAAAATCACCTGAAGCAATATTTATTTCGTCAGTATTAATATGTAATAGTGCTTTATGAATAATATGTTTTTTTTTAATATCTGTGTATTTTGATAATAAATACACAAAACCAATACCACCAAATACAATAACAGCAACCATTATTTGCCAATTTGGATAACTAAAATAAGCTCCAATTGCTGTTGCTAAAAACACTAAAATTCTTGCTGTACTTAAGGCAGTTAGCTGCTTATAAAGTTTAGAGACTTCGGTTTTATAACGCTGTGCTTCTTGCTTATAGAAATTGTTAGGATTGTTCATAATTACAGCGTTGTGTTATCTAATTTTTTTAACACTTCTAAGATAGTTTGCACTGTATTTTGGTAAAATTCTGGATGAATATTTTCGAAATCGTCTGTTGGTTTATGGTAATCTTTATGGTCTTCTACTCCAAAGTAAATAAAAGGAATACCTGCTTTATGAAATGGCGCGTGGTCTGATGCAAATGTCCAATCGTCTAATCCATCTTTCCCATCATGACCTTTTATTAGTTTAACATTTCCAATACCTTTAGTTGCATCTATTGCAGGAACTAAAACTTGGTTATATCTGGTTCCAACAGCCCAAAGTTCGTTTTTATCGCTTCTGCTTATCATGTCCATATTAAGATTTAATACAAGGTTCCTTTGTTTTATAACATTGTCTTTTACAAAATATTTAGAGCCTACTAATCCTAATTCTTCCGCATCGAAAGCAGCTAAAATAACATTATGTTTTGGTGGGTTTTTCTTAAAATATTCGGCAAAAGCAATTAAACCAGCTATTCCTGAAGCATCATCATCTGCTCCATTATAGATTTGACCATTTTTTATTCCTTCGTGATCGTAATGTGCTGAAAGTACTATGTATTTTTTTGTATGTTTTGTACCTTTAATAACTCCGAGTATATTAATACCACTGTAGTCTTTACCTCTGGCTTTAAAATCGAAATGCTGCTCGAAATGAGCGTTTAATGGCGTTACACCTTGTTTGCTAAAGGCCTCAATTATATACGTTTTTGCTTTAAAAGCGCCTTCGGTTCCTGTTTTTCTGCCTTGATATTCATCGGAAGATAATTCTTTTACATGCTCTAAAAGCGCTTCTTGGTTATAATCGTATGTAACAGTAGTTTGAACTTCAATAACATTATTATTGTTGGCATTGCCTACAGATTTGTTTTTAGTTTTGCAACCAATTAACATTAAACTTAAGACTATTAATAATGATACTCTTTTCATAAATAAACTATTAAAATGTAAATTTAATTAAAAAACCCAAGCGAATTGCTTAGGTTTTTTATTGTTAGATTCCTGCCTTTACAGGAATTTATGTTATCCTTTTAAACTTGCGGCTAAGTACTCACGATTCATACGTGCAATGTTTTCTAAAGAAATACCTTTAGGACATTCTACTTCGCAAGCTCCTGTATTGGTACAATTACCAAATCCTTCTTCATCCATTTGTTTTACCATATTTAAAACTCTGTCTGTAGCTTCTACTTTACCTTGTGGCAATAAGGCAAATTGAGAGACTTTTGCGCCAACAAATAACATAGCAGATGAATTTTTACAACTTGCTACACAAGCACCACAACCAATACAGGTTGCTGCACTAAATGCATCGTCTGCGTCTTCTTTGTTTACAGGTATGGCATTGGCATCTATAGTATTACCTGAAGTGTTTACAGATATAAATCCTCCTGCATGCTGTATGCGATCAAAAGCCGTTCTATCTACTACCAAATCCTTTATTACTGGGAATGCAGAAGCTCTAAAAGGTTCTATAAAAATAGTATCGCCATCTTTAAACATTCGCATGTGTAGTTGGCAAGTAGTGACTCCTCGGTCTGGACCATGTGCTTCTCCATTTATGTATAGCGAACACGATCCACAAATACCTTCACGACAATCATGATCGAATGCAACTGGCTCATCACCTTTTTCAATGAGTTCGTTATTTAAAACGTCTAACATTTCTAGAAAAGACATATCTGGAGACACATCGTTGATTTTATAATCAACCATTTTCCCTTTATCGTTAGCGCTTGCTTGACGCCATATTTTTAACGTTAAATTCATAGCTTTTCTTTATTTATAACTTCTTTCTTTTACTTTAATATTTTCGTATGCTAACTCTTCTTTATGAAGTACTGCATCTTTAGGTTCTCCTTTATATTCCCAAGCAGATACATATTGAAATTCTTTACGACGCATTGCTTCACCTTCTGGAGTTTGGTATTCTTCTCTGAAATGTCCTCCTGCAGATTCTTCACGTTGTAAAGCATCTTTTGCGAACAGCTCTCCTAATTCTAAAAAGTCTGCTACACGTCCTGCTTTGGCTAATTCTTCATTAAATTCATTTGCAGTTCCAGGAACTTTAACATCCTTCCAGAATTCTGCTCTAAGTTCAGAAATTTCAGTAATTGCAGATTTTAAATCTTCAGCATTTCTTGCCATTCCACATTTATTCCACATAATTTTTCCTAATCGTTTATGGAAATAATCTACGGAATGCGACCCATTATTATTTATTAAGTGGTCTATGTTTTTACGTACTTCAGCTTCAGCTTCTTCAAACTCTTTGGTCTCTGTAGAAATTGGTCCTGTTCTAATATCGTTAGATAAATAATCTCCAATAGTATAAGGTAACACAAAATAACCATCTGCCAACCCTTGCATTAATGCAGAAGCTCCAAGTCTGTTAGCACCATGATCTGAGAAGTTTGCTTCTCCAATAGCGTATAAACCAGGAACGGTTGTCATTAAATTATAATCTACCCAAATTCCTCCCATTGTATAGTGTACTGCTGGATAAATCATCATTGGTGTGTTGTATGGATCTTGATCTACGATTTTCTCGTACATCTGGAATAAGTTTCCATATTTATTTTTCACCACTTCTTGTCCTAATTTTTTCACTAAAGCAGCATCGTTTACATCTAAATGTCTTACTGTGGCTTGTTCTTTACCATAACGTGTAATTGCCGAAGCAAAATCTAAAAATACAGCTTCTCCTGTTGCATTGACACCAAATCCTGCATCACAACGTTCTTTTGCAGCTCTAGAAGCTACGTCTCGAGGTACTAAGTTTCCAAACGCAGGATAACGACGCTCTAAGTAATAATCTCTATCTTCTTCTGCTAGATCTTTTGGTTGCAATGTTTTGTTTCTAATAGCCTCAACATCTTTTTTATGTTTTGGCACCCAAATTCGTCCATCGTTACGTAAGGACTCAGACATTAATGTTAATTTAGATTGATGGTCTCCTGAAACAGGAATACACGTTGGGTGAATTTGTGTGTAACAAGGGTTAGCAAAGTAAGCACCACGTTTGTGTGCTTTCCAAGCTGCTGTTACATTAGATCCCATTGCATTTGTTGAAAGGAAAAATACATTTCCATAACCACCAGTTCCAAGAACAACTGCATGAGCAGAATGACGTTCGATTTCTCCTGTAATTAAGTTACGTGTTATAATTCCTCTCGCTTTGCCATCTACTTTTACAACGTCTAACATTTCGTGACGGTTGTACATTTTTATTTTACCACGACCGATTTGACGGTTCATTGCAGAATAAGCTCCTAATAATAATTGTTGTCCTGTTTGTCCTGCTGCGTAAAAAGTACGTGATACTAACACTCCTCCAAACGAACGGTTGTCTAACAATCCACCATATTCACGTGCAAAAGGAACACCTTGTGCCACACATTGGTCGATAATATTAGCAGAAACCTCAGCTAAACGATATACGTTAGCTTCGCGCGAACGATAATCTCCTCCTTTTACGGTATCATAGAATAATCTATAAGTAGAATCTCCATCGCCTTGGTAGTTTTTTGCTGCATTAATTCCTCCTTGTGCTGCAATTGAGTGTGCACGTCTTGGAGAATCTTGGAAGCAAAATGCTTTTACATTATAACCCAATTCTGCTAAAGTTGCAGCAGCAGAGCCACCAGCTAATCCTGTTCCAACAACAATAACATCTATGTTACGTTTGTTAGCAGGATTTACTAAGTCTATGTGATTTTTATAATTAGTCCATTTGTCTGCAATTGGACCTTGAGGTATTTTAGAATCTAAAGCCATAAATCTCTCTGTGTATTAATGATTAAAAAAATGATAAAGTGCAATGAAGATAAAGCCTAACGGAATACCTATTGCATAAACTTTACTAAATCCTTTTAATCCTTTTGTGTATTTGTTATTTGCTCCAACAGATTGAAATGCGGAGTTAAAACCATGTAATAGGTGTAATGCTAAAAATATAAAGGAAACCACATATAGTGCGACTCTCCATCCATCTACAAATTTATGTTGTAAATGCTCTAAATATCTGTAACCACTATCTGTATTATTGGGATCTATTAATCCAGACATATCACCTTCAATAAATTTAATATTTATTTCTGGAAACCAAAAGTCGTAAAAGTGAAGTGCCATAAATCCTAAGATTGCTAAACCACTCCAAATCATATTACGACTCATCCAAGATGAATTTGCAGAGCCATTATTTTTAGCATAGCTAACTTGCCTTGCTTTTCTATTTCTAATTTCAAGTACAAATCCCATAACAAAATGGAAAATTACTCCCAAAATAAGTACTGGTTGCAACACATACTGTATTACCCAAAAAGTACCCATAAAGTGGGAAACATCATTAAAAGTATCTGGTGCTAATACAGATAGTAAGTTTATAGAAAAATGTTGTAGTAGAAATACCATTAGAAAGAATGCCGAAAGTGCCATGGCAAACTTTCTTCCTATTGAAGAATTTAAAATTCCGCTCATTATAATTGTAGTTAATTATTTGTAACACAAAGATAAGGCGCAACTCATACGCAAGCAAATTTTAAAAGATTTTTAAAATTATTTAGAATTGTTATAATTAAAAGTTGAATCGTGGGTTTACTATAGAGTTATAAATAGATCCAAATTGGTAGCTAAAGCCTATGTTTACCCAATAGTTGTAACCTGATTGCAATTGTTGTTGTTGTAGTAATAGCTCTTCTAAAGAGACATTTCCTGCAGGAAGATTAATTTGATTTCTTGTTATTCTATAATTTCCTCCTACATTAAAGTTAAATCCTTTAAAAACTCTAACGTTTGCTCCTAAATAAAAGCCTAAAGAGTATAGTTTAGTATCATGAAGATATTGATTAAAAGAAGCTTCTGCATTTAAGTTTCCCCATTCTTGCCTTAAACTTCCTCCTAATAATGCGGAGTGTTGCCAAAGCAACTCATTTACTTCCCCAAAAACAGAACGCTCTACATAATCATTATACCTTAATCCATTCCTGTAAGAGAATACAAGTTGTTTTTTTGCAGAATTTTCGTATTTAAAAAAATTATATTCAATTGCTGGTTGTAGTGTCCAATAGGCTTCATAATTACTAAATGTAGATGTTCCTAAACTTCCAAAAACACCATAAGACCAATGGTCGTTTATAGTTAAAACATCACTTATATTTAAATACTTACTGTTATTAATTGCTATAATATCTTCATCATCGTAAGTGAAAGTAGATTTGTTTTCACTAAATCCAATTCGCATAGCAAATTTGTTATGTTCTGTTACTCGGTTTGCTCTAACATTAAAATTTAAATTGCCAGATTTGTTAGATTCTTGTCCATTAAAATACCCACTAGCTGCAAGTCTAAATACCCAATAATTCCAAGGATCTTTTACTTCAATTTTTTCTTCCTCATCTACAGGTTTTGGTACAGAAACTGTAACTTCTTCTATAGATTTATTGGCTATCCAAAAACGTACTAATCCTAATTTTATATACTTTAATATTTCGTTTCTTACATCATCACTGGTCATGTTAGAGTCTGTAAAAAATTGTAGCTTGTAATTTATAGCTTCAAAATCTGTTTTGCCAATAAAATCAATTTCGTATTGTCTTCCTCCAGACCCATTACCTTGTGTGACAAAAAACAAATGAACATCTCCTAAACTTTGATCTCTAACAAATTGAACATTACCAAGGTTTTGTTTAATGTATGTGTTATCACAAACATTACAATCTAAAAATACTTTTAGTTCGTCATTTTCGTCTATTTCTATTAGGGTTTCTTGAGCAAAAACAATTCCAACAGAAAATAATGCAATAAAAATTGCAGTATATTTTAGCATTAATAATTAGTTTAGTTGTAACGAAAGTAGCTTTATTAATAAAAGTGATAAATCATTTTAGTTTATTTTAACATAAAGCTCTAATAGTAATAACTCTACATTTAACTTATTATTACATTATTCTACTTCAAAACTTGTTTTTTCAGAATCTATTTGAATGAAATATTTTCCTTTTGGCAGATAGTATTTTTCGTTTTTAGCTTGGTTTATATCTATACTAGTATTTTCATTTAACAATTTTTTTCTGCCTTTATCAGTAATTGACATGTCGTAGTCAACATAGTTAAATCCCTTGTCAGCTTCAACAGTAATTGTATTTAATACTGAACTATTTTCCGATAAAATTTTAACCTCTTTTTTTGCTGAAGTATTTGAGAAAAACTTAATAGTCTTAGTTGGAGAGTTAGCTTCAAACCATTTACTCCAAGAACTTCCCCATCGAGGAGAAAACTGAACATTTTCCGTAGCAAAAAGTGTTATACTTTTGTTTAATACACTTTCGTTCATTTGTTGTAGTGGCTTTATGTTGGTTTTGTAAATGCTTCTGCCATGTGTACCCAACAATAAATCATTTTCTGTATCGTGTAACACAATATCGTGCACTGCAACTGCTGGTAAATTTTTAGAAAATGCTTCCCATTTTTCACCTTTGTTAAAACTTACATAAGCACCATTATCTGTTCCTAAATACAAAATGTTTTCGTTTACAACATCTTCTTTAATTACATTTACAGGAGATTTTGGAATATTAGAGCTTATATTTTTCCATGTATTTCCATAATCTTCCGACATATATACATATACATTAAAATCATCCCATCTATAGCCATTTAATGTTACATAAACGCGCTCTTTTTTATGTTGGGAAGCAATGACTCTGGTTACCCAAAGGTCTTTAGGGAAACTATTAGAAATATTTTGCCAGCTTCCTCCAGCGTTTTTGGTAACGTGCACCAAACCATCATCACTACCTGTATAAATTAATCCAAACTCAAAAGGCGATTCGCTTATACTTGTTAGTGTTCCGTAAGCAACATTTCCTTTTTTTCCTCCTTTTGTGAGGTCATCACTTATGGCTTTCCAATCGTCTCCTCTATTCATGGAGCGCATTAATTTATTTCCTCCTAAATAAAGAATATCTTGATTGTGCGACGACAATAAAATAGGAGTTTGCCAATTAAAACGGTATGGATTTTCGCCAAGTTCGTGCTTTGGCTGTATGTATTTTTGGTCTTTGGTTTTTCGATTAATTCTATAATAATTTCCAAATTGATATCCTGTATATACAATATTAGAATTGCGTTTATCTATTTGTACATGCATACCATCTCCTCCCATAATGCTTTCCCAAGGATGTTGGCCGCTTTGATGCCAGGCTTTATTTTGCGAGGCATTGTTTGCTCCAACCCAAACGCCATTATCTTGCAATCCACCATACACATTGTAAGGTTTTTCGTTATCTACGTTTACAGTGTAAAATTGACCAACAGATATTACATTTAGCTTTTCCCAACTTTCGCCATCGTCGTAACTTATATTTAATCCTCCATCATTACCATCTATTAAATGGCCCGAAACTTTAGGATTTACCCAAAGCGCTTGGTGGTCTGCATGTACATTTTCTCTACTAATGGATGTAAATGTTTTTCCAGCATCTTTAGACTTTAAAATAGGGACTCCCATTACATAAATGCCGTTTTTATCTTGTGGATCCACACGTATTTCTCCAAAATAGTAACCATAACTATAATACAAATCGTCCAAAAACTCGCTGTGCGTTTTTTTCCATGTTTTTCCGCCATCTTCACTTTTAAACACCTCAGCTCCAATTACAGGAGAATCAAAAAGCATAGAGTTCGCATCTTCTAAATATTTAGCAAGGTCAATAGGCTTAACGTGTCCGCTACGTACCATGTGTTTTACATTTTCGGATTTATATTTTTCTTGGAAACCATTAGTTTTTAAAAAATTGTTTAGTTTTTTGTCTTCAAGATTTAAAAACGCAGCAGTACTCATGGTTTTAAAATCGTCCTTTTCTAAGCCTCTTTTAGATTCTTTGGCTTCTAATGGTCGCCTAAACTGGCTATCGTGTAGCGCGTAAATAGTGTTTTCATCGTAAATTGCCAATCCTATTCTACCAACACCTTCTCCTGTAGGGAAACCACTAGCTTTTGTAGAGATTTTTTGCCAAGTTTCGCCAGCATCTGTACTTTTATATATAGCAGAATTGTTTCCGCTTCCTGTAAAATTCCATGCTTTTCTATCTCTTGTCCACGAGGAGGCAAACATAATATTAAAGTTATTTGGTGCGTGTTGTACATCTATAATTCCGCTTAAATTATCAACAAATAACGTTTGCTTCCAGGTTTGTCCTCCATCTGTAGTTTTATAAATGCCACGTTCGTTATTTGGCGAATATAAATGTCCAATTACACCAACAATAACCTCGTCTGGGTTTTTTGGGTTTAAAAGTATGCGTCCAATATGGTGCGAATCTCTTAAACCAACATTTGTCCAAGTTTTTCCGTTATCTGTAGATTTTAAAATGCCTATTCCTGCGTAACTAGATCGCGAGGAGTTGTTTTCTCCTGTACCAACCCAAAGTGTTCTATTTTGCCAATCTACAGCAATATCTCCAACATTTTGAGTTGGTGAGCTATCTAAAACTGGTGTAAATGATGATCCATTATTAATTGTATGCCAAACACCACCAGAAGCGTAACCAACGTAAAATTCTGTAGGATTATTTGGGTTGACATCAATATCTACCACACGACCACTCATTACTGTTGGTCCAATATTTTCAAAAGGAATATTTTTTACTAAAGACTGTGCTTTTAATTCTGCTTTTTGCTCTAAGGCTTGTGTAATAACCTCAGGATTTGTTGCTGGTTGTTGTGCTTCAGATTTAAAAATACAGAAGAAAAATACGATAATAAGAATTTTAAATTTCATAGAGATAACTATTAAGACCTTGAAGGTAACGATTATGTTAAATATGAACAAAACTGAAACGCTTTTTAGTAATAAAATGTTATTTTTACAACTAGATACTTTTCCGCTTGACGGGAAATTTAAATACACTAACAAGATTCCCATTTTCAGGGGAATTAAAAACAATTTTTTAGATGAAATACCACCAAATAGACAACAAACTCTTTATAAAAAACCGTAAAAATTTCGTTTCGCAAATGAAGCCTAACAGCCTTGCTGTTTTTAATTCTAACGATATTTATCCTGTTAGTGCAGATAGCACAATGCCTTTTGAGCAACACAGGGATATTTTTTATTTAAGTGGTGTAGATCAAGAAGAAAGTATTTTAATGCTATTCCCAGATTGTCCAAATCCTGCAAATCGCGAAGTGTTGTTTTTAAAAGAAACTAACGAACATATTGCAGTTTGGGAAGGCGAAAAATTAACCAAAGAGGCTGCTTTAAAAACTAGTGGAATTAAAACTGTGTACTGGTTGCAAAATCTCGAAAAAGTGCTTTTTGAAATGATGACGCAATGCGATACAGTATATATAAATACTAATGAGCATTATAGAGCAAATGTAGAAACTCAAACGCGCGAAGACCGTTTTACAGAATGGTTAAAAAATAAATATCCAGCACATAGTGTTGCAAAAAGCAATCCAATTTTACAGCGTTTACGCTCTGTAAAAGACCCAATAGAATTAGACCTTTTACAACAGGCTTGTGATATTACCGAAAAAGGATTTCGCCGCATTTTAAATTTTGTAAAACCAGGGATTTGGGAGTTTAATATTGAAGCCGAATTTATGCACGAGTTTTTAAATAACCGCTCTAAAGGGTTTGCTTACACACCAATTGTGGCTTCTGGAAACAATGCCAACGTGTTACACTATATAGAAAATAACCAGCAATGCAAAGCAGGCGATTTAATCCTTTTAGATGTTGGTGCAGAGTATGCCAATTACTCTAGCGATATGAGTAGAACTATACCTGTTTCTGGTAAATTTACTAAGCGACAACGCGAAGTTTACGATGCTGTAAATAGAGTAAAAAACGATGCTACTAAACTATTAGTGCCTGGAACACTCTGGAAAGAATACCATGTAGAAGTTGGCAAATTAATGACTAGCGAATTATTAGGCTTAGGCCTTTTGGATAAAGCAGACGTAAAAAATGAAAATCCGGATTGGCCAGCTTACAAAAAATATTTTATGCATGGCACGTCACATCATATAGGATTAGACACACACGACTATGGTTTACTACACGAGCCAATGCAAGCCAATAATGTGTTTACTGTTGAGCCTGGAATTTATATTCCTGCGGAAGGATTTGGAATTAGATTAGAAGACGATGTTGTAATCCAAGAAAAGGGAGAACCATTTAATTTAATGCGAAATATCCCAATTGAAGCAGAAGAGATTGAGGATATTATGAATGGGTAGATTTACATAAATTTAATTAAAAAAAGCGAGCCTCACAGCTCGCTTTTTTACTACTATTAATCAACTTAATCTACAAACTACTCTACTACTAAAGTATATTGTGGTGTGTTATTAAAAGGACAGAAATACTTATAAGTTCCTTTTGTAAGTGTTACTGCTTTAGACGATTCTGTTTTACCATGTTTTACCATTTGAGACACGTATGCATCTGCAATATGATTTTTTGGATCTTCACCATCTTTTCCTGCTTCTATTAATACTAATCCTACTTCTGGAGCAGCATCTGTATTAGTTACATTAAACACATAAGTACCTTCGCTTAACGTTAATGCTTTTTGTGTAAACTCACCTTTTGTTTGTTCTAAAGCTACAGTTTTAACTGCTGTTTTTTTATTCATTTTGTGTTGTGCAGTAGCTGTAAATGTGAATGCTACTAAAAATAATCCTACTATTAAATTTTTCATTGTTTTGGGTGTTTATTGTTTATATATGCTCTAATTAGTTATTTGTTACTGTAAATTTTCCTGTTTCTACACTAGGGAAATCGACTTCAGTTTCGGCAATATGATTTACATAATTTGTAAGTGTGTTGGACACAACGTTTAATACAATTTCTAAAATATCGCTATCGTTGTAACCTGCTTCTTTTACTGCTTTAATAGCGTCGCTAGAGACTTGACCTCTATTTTTTGTTACTGCTTGTGCAAATTGTAATCCTGCTTGTGTTTTAGGGTCTGCAGCAATACCTTGTCGGCTTAATTCGGTTTGCTCGTCTGTTAAACCATTCATTTTTCCAATTGCTGTGTGTGCAGATAGGCAATAATTACATGCGTTTTCTTCTGCAATAGCAAATGCTAATTGTTCTCTAAATTTGCTGCTAAAGTTTCCACTGGCTGTTAATTCGCCTAAACTTAAATAGGTTTGTAATGTTGCAGGAGAGTTCCCAAATACTTTAATTAAGTTTGGAATAAAGCCTACTTTATTTTGTACAGCATTAAATAATTCTTTTGATTTTCCTGTTGTTGTTTCTGGGTTTAATGTTTTGATTCTAGTTTCCATTTTTTCTGTTCTATTAGTTGTTATTTTTAAATTGTTTATTTTTTCTCTAAGCTCTTTTTCTGTAATTAGCCCTGTATGTCTATCTGTAATTTCCTCGTTATTAATAAAGACTAGTGTTGGGATACTTCGTACTTTAAATTGTGCTGCCAATGCTTTGTTTTGATCTACGTTTACTTTTTTAATAATGACGTCGTTTTGAATTTCTTCTGCTAACTTGTGTATTGTTGGTAGTAAAGTTTGGCAAGGTCCACACCAATCTGCATAAAAATCAAGTACAACGTTTTTATTGTTTTGTATTGTTGTTTTAAAATCTGTTTGGTTTAATTGTATATCCATTTTTTTGTGTTTTTGTTTAACACTACAAAGATGTAACGAGAACTGGCTTTAAAAAATGGACAAAAGTTCCTAACGCTTGCACTTAAGTTATTGTTAACAGAATAAAAATCTTTTTAAACTAAAAACCCAACGCTGTTAACGTTGGATTTTAGCTTGATAATAATTTTTGTGTGTTTATTCTTTATGATTAAGCGCTAATCCTGCTAGTGAGAATAGTAATGCTACGTGAATCATTATGTTCATCCAATTTCCTGATGGAATGTGGACTAATACTAAAGCCATTAACATAATGAATGCTAAAAAGGCATAGGCTTCGAACATTTTTTTGTTTACTAATAATAATATTCCTGCTAGTAATTCTAGTGCTGCAAGTATTGCGCCTACAATATAGGTTCCTGTGTCGCCTAAAAAGGCAAGACCGCTAGATTTTAAAAAATTGGCCATGTTTTCTAATCCAACGCCTCCTAAAAATCCTTCGATAAATTTTTCTAGTCCGCCCCAAACAAATAATAGTCCAAATCCAATTCTAATTAATAAGTTTCCGTTTTTCATTGTTGTAATAGTTAAGTTATACTTTGTTTTAAATTCTTTACAAAGATGCGACTGTGTTTAGCTATTAAAAATGGACAAAGGTTCTCAATGCTTGGACTTATCTAATTTTAGAGGGTTTTATTGGGTTTGGGACTTGTAATTACTGCGTGAAGGATGGAAATGGCATCCTTTTTTTGCTGCCATATATGGCAAAAAAAGATATAATGGACAGCCTGACCTGCAAGGTCACGCCAAAATTTTAATGCTCTTTTTTAAACTGAAGTGGTGATTTTTGGGTTGCTTTTTTAAAGTAGCGCGTAAAATAGGCTGCATCGTTAAATCCTAAATCGTAGGCTATGTGTTTTACAGACTCGTTGGTGTAAATGAGTTGACGTTTGGCTTCGAGAACGATGCGGTTTTTTATAAAATCGCTTGGTGTTTGTACGCCTGTTTTTTGAAAATGCTTGGTTAATGATTTTGGAGAAAGTCCTAATCTGTTGGCATAATCCGTTACTGTGTGTAGTGTTTTGTAATTTTGCTCTACTAAAACGCTAAAGTCTTTAAAGAGCTTGGTTTCTGTATCTTCCTTGATAGTGTGGTGTTCTTTTTTTACGCGTACTGCATGTATGATGAATTGTTTGAGATAGGTTTGAAGCATATCGTATTTTGCAGGTGCATCCTCGCGTTTAAACTCGTCTATTAAGCTATCTAAAATAAACTGAAGCTTTTGCGTATCGCTTTCAGAGGGTTTTACAAAAGGGGTTTCGTAAACGTTATTAAAGAGAATTCCGTTGCATGCGACTTCTTTATCGTGTGTTTGAATACAGTAAAAATCTCTAACAAAATTGAGTTTGTAGGCTTGTTTTATTTTTTCGGAATCTACAGAAAATACTTGTCCTGGAGAAAGAAACACCAACACATTGCTGTTAAATGTATAGCTTTTAAAATCGATGTTATAAGTGCCTTTACCTTCTTTTATCCAATAGACACTATAGGTGTTTATTTGTTCTGGTTTGTTAAACACACAGGCTTTTTCAAATTGAACAACACTTAAGGAAAATATGTTTTTATAAGAATATTTTTTAATGTCTTCTACAGCCATGTTTAATATGTAAATTAATGAGATGTAGTTTTAGTCGTAAAATTTTTAAAATTTAACACTGTAAAGAGAATTAAAGCTGGCAAAACCCAACCTAAACTGTGTTTTGCAAATGGAATGCTATTTATTAGCTCGGTTAAGCCTTTTGAAGGCATTATAAAATTTAGCACATCTGGAATACTAAACAAAAACGTAGTAACTACAACCACTCTAAATACAGTTTGCGAAGCAAATTTTTGATGTATGGCATTAAGTAAAATAAGTACAATTGTTATTGGGTAAATAAACAATAATACTGGTAATGCAATGACTATAATGGAGTTAAAATCTAATTGTCCAACAACTACACCAAGCACACAACCAACTATTGCTGTTATTATGTAAACGGTTTGCGAATTATTTAAAAGGCCTTTAAAATAATCTGCTGTACCAGTAATTATACCAACTGCTGTTGTAAAACAGGCTAAAGAAATTAAAATACTTAATACTGTGTTTCCAAAAGCACCTAAACTTGCAATACTAATACCTCTTAATAAATTTGCACGTTGCATATCGCTACTTAAATTAGCGTTTAAATCGATTTCTGATCCATAAAATGCGCCAACCGAAATTAAACCTGCATAAATAAGAAACAACCCTAATCCTGCAATGAATCCTGCTTTTTTAATGAGTTGTTTTTTCTCTTCAAAAGGTGCTTTTGTTTTTAAATTTATAGAGATAATTATTACTGCTCCTACTACAACTGCTCCAATAGCATCAAAGGTTTGGTAGCCTTCTAAAATACCACTTACTATTGGTGCTTGAAAAGTTGATGGATTTGTTACCATTGAGGTTGAAAACAACCCAATACCAATAACTAGCATTAACATAATAACTATAAAAGGCGTGAGGTATTTACCAATTAAATCTAATATTTTAGACCGATTAAGTACAAAAACAAGCACCAAAATAAAATAGATTGCACTTGTTAATAATGGCGTTGTCCCAAAGGCTGGATGGATTGCAATTTCGTGCGTGGCTGCTGCTGTTCTAGGCGAAGGGATAGCAACTGCAATAACATAAATAAGGATGCAATACATAAAACTAAATGGTTTAGATACTTTTTTACCAAAATCGAATAAAGTACCTTGTAGTTTAGAGTGTGCAATAATACCTATTATAGGAATTACCACTGCAGTAATCATAAAACCAATGGCTACCCAAAACCAATCACTACCTGCATTATAACCTAATAATGGTGGAAGTAGCAGGTTTCCTGCTCCAAAAAATAAAGAAAATAAGGCGAAGCTGGTAACTAGTAAATCTTTTGTTTTTATCACATTACTGGTTTTTAATTAGTGTTAAGTCTTCAAAATCGAAGCTAAAATCTGTTACAGGCGCAATAGGCTTTAGCGTCGCACTTACTGCTTCTCCTTTTTCGTTAAATGTAAATTGCATAAAGCAATCGGCATCATAACTTCTGTTATCCCATTTTGCAATATAAGTTGTTGCGTTATATGGCAATAAGCTACCAACTAAAGTTGGTGACTTTTTGGAGGCAATTTTTAAATCGCTTCCGCTTTGCGAAATCAGCACATCTCCAAACCAGGCGTCTGTATATGTTCCTGTAAGTTGTTGTGGTTTTGGTATTGAGTTACTGTTTTTCATTTTAGCAACTTGATTAAAAACTGCTGTTTTAATACTATCGTTGTATTTGTACCACTCTTTATTGTTTTTGCCTAATCGTTCTAACCAATTTCGATCTTCGTAACCTAAATAACTATCTTTTATAGTATTGGTAATGGTGTTAAACGCAGAACCATTCATTTGATTAGTTAAAACTACAATGGCTAAATCCAACTCTGGTATCATGGTAAATTGTGTAACTGTCCCTAACAAACCTCCTGTATGATAGACTTGCTTATAACCACCTTTAACATCTGTTACAAACCAACCTAAACTGTAACCTTTAAAGTGCGAATTATACATATCGCCTTTTCTAACTTTTAATGGTGTTTGTAATTGCCAAAGCTCATGAAATTGTGCTTCGCTTAGTAATCTCTCACCATTTTCGGTCACAGCATCATTCATTAAAAACTTAGACCATGTTAGCATATCTGTTACATTACTTACTATGCCTCCTGCTGGATTTGCTGTTGGACTCCAGTCGTGTGGTATTTGAACTAATTTACCATCTGCAAGCGTATGTGCTTCGATTATATTGGATTTATTGGTTACACGATTGTAGGATGCTTTACTGTTTTTCATCCCAACTGGTTTCATTATTTTGGTTTCAATAAACTCTTCCCAACTTAATCCACTAACGCGTTTTAATACTTCTCCTGCTATAATATACATGTTATTATTGTAAGCAAAAGTGCTTCTAAAAGAGCTTTCTGGCTCTAAATGGTTTACATTATTAATAACATCATTAACATTAAAGCTTGCTTCTGGAAAAAACATTAAATCTCCTGCACCAAGTCCCATTCCGCTTCTATGGGTTACTAAATCTCTAACTGTAAATTCTTCGGTTACCCAAGCGTCATTCAATTTAAATTCAGGAATGTGTTGTCTCACTTTATCATCCCAATTGAGTTTACCTTCGTCAATCATCATCGCTAGTGCAAAACAAGTAAATCCTTTACTATTTGAGGCTACACCAACCAAGGTGTTTTCATTCATTTTTTTATTATTGGATAAGGCTCTTACACCATGACCTTTGGCATAGACTACTTTTCCGTTTTTAATAATACCAACGGAAATACCAGGAACATTAAACGTTTTTAGAGTGTTTTGTATTAGGTTATCTAATTTAGCGTCTTCTAGTTGCGCATAGATTAAATTACTACAAAGTATTAGCGAAAGTAAAACGGTTTTTTTGATGTTCATTTTTACGGATTTAAATATTGAAAGTCTCCAAATATAGTAAAAATACTTACTGAAGTTGCTGAAGACAAAACACAACAAATACTATATTTGTTACTTATGACGATTTCTTACAAAAATTCAACCGTTTGGTATTCGGTTACTGGAAAAGGCTCTGCGATAGTTTTACTGCATGGTTTTTTAGAAGATAGTAGTATGTGGAATACTATGGTTCCTTTGCTAGCTAAAAAAAACAAAGTGATTTGTATTGATTTATTAGGTCACGGAAAAACAGAGGCTATAAGTTATGTGCACACTATGGAAGATATGGCAGATGCTGTATTTGCTGTTTTAAAACATTTAAACTTAAGAAAATATACTTTTATTGGACACTCTATGGGAGGTTATGTTGCTTTAGCGTTTGCGAAAAAACATCCTGAAAGCATAAAAGGATTATGCTTAATGAATTCTACTTATGAAGCTGATGATGACGAACGAAAAGAACTAAGAACAAGAGCTAATAAAATGGTACAAAACAATTTTGAGAATATGGTAAGAATGTCTTTCGCAAATTTGTTTAGTGTAGAGAGTAAAACACGTTTTAAAGCTGAATATGAAGCGGCTTTAAAGATAGCTCTTAACACATCTCTACAAGGCTACATGGCTGCAAATGAAGGTATGAAGATTCGTGAAGAATCAGTCGGATTTTTTAGTACAGCAAATTTTAAGAAAATCATTCTATTGGGTAAAAAAGATACTATTTTAGACTCCACTAAAATGCTTCAATTTGCTAAAAAACATCAAATTGAAGCACATATATTTAGCGAAGGACACATGAGTCACATTGAAAATAAAGAAGAATTGGAAAATTCTATTTTGCAGTTTATCGAAAAAAAATAGCTTTTTATCGATAATTTAATTTATTTTTTTATATTAGCCTACCGCTAAATTTGAATACAATGAAAAAGCCTACTTTATTTTGCTCAGTTTTTGGACACAAATATGAAATTTCCAAAAAGGTAACCTATCATGTTCACGAATATAAATGTAAGCATTGTTATAAAGAATTAACAACAAATGGAAATGGCAATCTAATAGAATTAACTCCAAAATTTAAGGAGATTAATGCAATCCTAGAAAAAATTCACACCAACAAAATGATGCGCTTAAATAAAGAAAACAATTACAATCAACAGCGTCAATTGGAAACGATGCTTAATCTTTAAAATTTTTCCAGCCTTGCGCTTTTAAAGGTATTTTGGTTTCGGCTCTAGTTACTAAATGCATTCCTGCAGAGGCATCTGTAATATAACCTATAACTGTAAAATTAGGATTCGCTTTAATTTTTGGGTAATCTTCTTGAGAAATAGACATTAATAGCTCGTAGTCTTCACCTCCATTTAAAGCAATAGTTGTACTATCTATATCAAATTCTTCGCAAGTAGAAATAACTTGAGGATCTAAAGGTATTTTACTCTCATACAAATCACATCCAACGTCACTTTGTTTACAGATATGAATAATTTCTGAAGACAAACCATCACTAATATCAATCATAGAAGTTGGTTTTACCTTTAAATCGGCTAAAAGTTTAATAACATCTTTTCTCGCTTCTGGTTTTAATTGACGCTCCATTATATAAGTATAAGCATCTAAATCTGGTTGATTATTTGGGTTTACTTTAAAGACCTCTTTTTCGCGCTCTAAAACTTTTAGACCCATAAAAGCACCTCCAATATCTCCTGTTACTACTAATAAATCGTTTGGTTTAGCTCCATTTCTATACACAACATTATTTTTTTCGACTTCACCAATTGCAGTGACAGAAATTAATAATCCAGAAACCGAAGAGGTCGTATCACCTCCAACCACATCTATATTGTAAATATTTGCAGCAGTTTCAATACCTGCATACAATTCTTCTAAAGCTTCTAAAGGAAAACGGTTAGACACAGCAATAGATACCGTAACTTGAGTAGCCATGGCATTCATTGCAAAAACATCAGATAAATTTACTATAACTGCTTTATAGCCTAAGTGTTTTAGAGGCATGTAACTTAAATCAAAATGCACACCTTCTACCAATAAATCTGTTGTCACAACAATCTGTTTCTTTTTAAAATCTAAAACAGCTGCATCATCTCCAATGCCTTTTACTGTAGAGGTTTGAGAAATTTTAAAATTTTTAGTTAAATGGTCTATCAAACCAAATTCACCAAAATTACTTAATGGTGTACTTGAGTTATTTTTATCTTCAATCATGCCACAAAAATAACAACTTGATAACTAAAATTAGGGTTTTTTTAGTCTAAATTGTTTTATAATTAAGTACTCCCTTTTTTTAATAATAACCAAGAATATGCTTTTGCTTATTTTTTTAACATTAAAATTCGCTGTATTTACAGATTATTCTATTAATTTTAAGCCTTTTAAACTATTTTTCCCAAATGAAATACTCTAACATTGTTGTCCTATTTTTTGCATTTTTAAGTACAACTATTTACAGCCAAAACCCTTGTATTGATGGTTTTGCAACACATATACAAAATGGTGTACAAACACAATATCCTTGTAACGATTATGACTTAATGTCTAGAATACCTGTTTCTATATTAGCAAACGGAAATGGGAACCCAGAAGGTAGCGATATTTGGGGCTGGACAGATAGCCTTACAGGAAAAGAATATGCGCTTTTTGCAACCACCAATAGCACAGCTTTTATAGATATTACTAATCCTACAAATCCTATATTTTTAGGACGATTAAATTCTTCTGCAGGAAATAATGTATGGAGAGATGTTAAAATATATAATGACTACGCTTTTATTGTGGCAGATAATGTTGGTTCTCACGGAATGCAAGTTTTTGATCTTACCAAATTAAGAACAGTATCTTCGCCACCAGAAACTTTTAATGCAGATGTTGTTTTTAAAGGAAATGGTGGAAATGGAGATATACAAATTGGAAGCTGTCATAATATTGTGATTAACGAAAATGAAGGCGTTGCTTATTTAGTAGGTTGCAATTCAGCAAATGGTGGAGGACCTATTTTTGTTGATATTTCAAATCCGCTTAGTCCAAATACATTAGGAGATTATACAGGAGCTGGTTACACACACGATGCTCAAGTAGTGACTTATAATGGTCCAGACACAGAGCATGTAGGAAAACAAATTTTTATAGGAAGTAATGGCGACTCTAATCAGGTAGTAATACTTGATGTAACAGATAAAAATAATGTAAGCGTAATTAATCAATTTTCTTATCCGCAAATTGCTTATGCTCACCAAGGCTGGTTTACAGATAATCAACGTTATTTTCTATTAGGTGATGAAGTAGATGAACAAGCTTTTGGAATTAATTGTAAAACATTAATTTTTGATTTTCTTGATTTGGATGCTGATTTTTCAAATCCTGCATTACTTAAAACATACACAGCTCCTTTTAGCGCTATCGATCATAATGGATACGTTAAAGGGAATAATTTCTTTTTAGCAAATTATAGAGCAGGCATGCGAGTGTTTGATATTAGTAACATAAGCTCCTCAACAAATCCAATGGCAGAAATAGGATATTTTGACACCTATCCCGCAAACAATAATACAGCATTTAATGGTGTTTGGAGTGTATATCCCTTTTTTAATAGCGGTAACATAATTATTAGTGATATTGAACGTGGATTGTTTATAGTAAGAAAAAGTGGCACACTTTCTGTTGAAAACCTAGAAGCTTCAGGAAATAATATAAGTTTAACTCCAAATCCTGCAATAAACTCTACAACTATAAGTAATACAGGTACTAAAAAAATAAATACTATTAAAGTGTACGATATAATAGGTAAAACGATACTAGAAAAAAGTAATATAAATAGTAGTTCTTACGTTCTCTCTACACAACAACTTCCTAAAGGCATTTATTTAATTAAAATAAATAATTCCGTAACAAAAAAACTAATCGTTAAATAATGAATTATTCAACAAAAAAAATAGCATACATTTTATCATTATTAATTTTTGCGCTAGTCGTATTTAATTGTTCTGATGATGAATCTTCAAGCATTGTAGATAGTGATAACGATGGTATAGCTAATAATTTAGACAACTGTCCTAATCTCGCTAACCCAAATCAAGAAGATACAGATGGTGATGGTATAGGAGATGTTTGTGACACTGAAAACAATTTAGATTCAGATGGAGATGGTATAAATAACGACCAAGATAATTGTCCAAACACAGCCAATCCTGGTCAAGAAGATGATAACAGCAATGGTATAGGAGATATTTGTGAAGACACACAGCCTTTAGCGCCATGCGAAAATGGTTTTGCAGGCCAATATCCTTGCGATGGTTATGACTTAATGGCACATATACCAATAGATATTTTAGCAACTAGTGTAGGAAATCCTGAGGGAAGTGATATTTGGGGTTGGACAGATCCAACAACAGGGAAGGAATACGCTATACTAGCAACAACAAATAGTACTGCCTTTATAGATATTACTAATCCTGTTGAACCTGAATTTTTAGGAAGAGTAAATACAAATGCTGGTTCTAACTACTGGAGAGACGTAAAAGTTTATAATAATCATGCTTTTATAGTTGCAGATGGTGTTGGAAACCATGGCATGCAAGTGTTTGATTTAACACGTTTAAGAAACGTTGCAAATCCACCAGAAACTTTTAATGCAGATGCAATTTACAATGGTGTTGGTAGCTGCCATAACATCGTTATAAATGAGAGTGAAGGGGTTGCTTATTTAGTAGGCTGTAACTCAGCAAATGGAGGAGGACCTATTTTTGTTGATATTTCAAATCCTACTTCGCCAACCTTTATAAACGATTATACTCAAGCTGGCTACACACACGATGCTCAAGTGGTTACTTACACTGGTCCAGATACAGATTATACTGGAAAACAAATTTATATAGGAAGTAATGGAGACACAGACAAAGTAGTTATTTTGGATGTTACAGATAAAAACAATGTAATACTAATTAGTGATTTTAGCTACCCTCAAACAAGATATGCGCATCAAGGTTGGTTTACCGAAGATCAACGTTATTTTATAATGGGCGATGAATTAGATGAACAATTTTATGGTTTTAACACAAAAACCTTAATTTTTGATTTTTCTGATTTAGATAATCCTACACTATCATCAACTTACACTGGTCCTACTCGTGCAATAGATCATAATGGCTATGTAAAAGGTAATGAATTCTTTTTAGCAAACTATCGTGCTGGATTAAGAGTTTTAGACATTTCTAACATATCATCACCTACAAATCCTATGACGGAAACTGGTTATTTTGACACTTATCCAAATAGTAATAGTGCTAATTTTAATGGTGTTTGGAGTGTGTATCCTTACTTTGCAAGCGGAAATATAATTCTTGGAGATATTGAAGGTGGATTATTTATAGTAAGAAAAAGTGGAACATAATGAGACTTCAAAATTATTCAAAATACATCGCTCTTTCTCTAGTATTATTATTTATAAATACAAGCTGTAAAGAAAATGATGACACCATGCCTTTAGCTCCTTCTTCTATAGGAGAAATTGATTATGTCACAGTATTAGGTGGATCAAAAAACGAAAGTGCACAGTCTGTAAAAAAAACTATTGATGGAGGCTATATTATTTTAGGATTTACACAAAGTAATGATCAAGATATTACAGACAAGCAAGATGAAAGTTACGATTATTGGATTTTAAAATTTAATGCGCAAAATCAATTAGAATGGTCTAAAACCTATGGTGGTTCGCAAAATGACAGAGGCAACGAAATTATACAAACTCAAGATGGTGGTTACGCTATAGTTGGTTACAGTAACAGTAATAATGGAGATGTTACAGAAAACGCAGGATCATTAGATTATTGGGTAGCAAAATTAGATCCATCAGGAAACATAACTTGGCAAAAATCATTTGGTTATTCTGGTGCAGATTCTGGCACTACAATTATTCAAACAAACGATAATGGATATTTAATTTCTGGTGTTTTAGATGTTTCGGCATCTGGCGGAGAAGGTAATACCAGAAATGCACAAGCAAGACATGCTGGTGGAGATTATTGGACAATAAAATTAGACAGCTCTGGTGCATTAGAATGGAGCAAATATTATGGCGGAAGTTTTACAGACACGCCCTATGGAGTGGTTCAAACCGAGGATAATGGATTTATTATGGTTGGATCATCAGATAGTGCAGATGTAGATATTACAAACAACAAAGGATCGTACGATTTTTGGGTTATTAAAATCTCAAATACTGGTGAAATCCTTTGGGAAAAAAATTATGGAGGATCCGAAATTGATGAAGCTAGAAACATTACTGCAACCACTGATGGTAACTATATAATTGCAGGAGATACAAGAAGCAATACTACAGACGTGTCCTCAAATAATGGAGCTGCCGATTTATGGCTTGTAAAAATAAATCCATTAGGTGAAATTATTTGGGAACAAAATTATGGCGGAACAGGTTTTGATGTGGCTAGAGATATTAAAAACACACAAGATGGTGGATTTATAATCTCAGGAAGCTCCAGAAGTGCAGATGGAGATGTTACAGAAAACAAAGGACAAAATGATGCTTGGATAATAAAAGTAAACAGCTCCGGAAGTTTACTATGGCAACAATCTGTTGGAGGCAGCGATATTGATTTTTCTTATGGTGTTGCAGAGTTAAACGATGGAAGCGTTGTTGCTGTTGGAGAATCTAATAGTAACGATGGAGATATTTTAGAAAATAAAGGATTTACAGATTTACTATTAATAAAAATTAAATAATAAAATGAGAAAAATTTTAATGCTTTTAGCAATTTCAGCTTTAACATTTAATTCTTGTCACGAAGATAATGATGATAATACCACTGCAAATGCTAATGTAAGTTTCAATTTTACACATCATTGGGAGGACACTGCTATTAATAGTACAAACTTAGAAACTGAAACCGTTGTAAATGCAAATGGTGAATCTATGTCTTTTGCAAGATTAAGATATTTGGTGTCTAAACTACAATTAGTAAATACAAATGGAGACATTTATACTTTTAATGGTTACAAGTTTACAGATTTATCTAATGAGTCAACATATAATTTTACACCAGAAAACAATACGATTCCAATTGGTGAATATACCTTAAAATTTATTTGGGGTTTTAATGAAGAAGACAATATTGATGGTGCATACCAAGATTTAAATAGTGCTTCTTGGAATTGGCCTGCAATGTTAGGTGGAGGTTACCATTTTATGCAGTTTGATGGCATGTATAATATAAATACTACTCCAATGCCTTTTAATTTTCATAATGGAACAGCACGAGTAAGCATGGATGAGTTTGAACAAAATTTTGCAGTAATAGAGTTAACTACTCCAATCACTATAACTCAAAATACTTCTATTGATGTAAAAATGAATATCGCTGAATTTTTCAAAAACCCAAATACTTGGGATTTAAATGTTTTAGACACACCATTAATGCCTAATTACGAAGCTCAAAAAATGATGCAGGAAAATGTGATGTCAGTATTTTCTATAGGAACAGTATCTCAATAAAAATGAAAATAAAATTAGTACATATCTTACTTCTAACCCTTCTTTTAGCGTCGTGCTCTAAAGATGAAGATAATAATAATGGATATGTACCAACACCTCTGGCTCTCGAAATCCCAGAGTTATTTGAGCAAAGCATATTACCTCCAGTAATTCCTATTAATAATCCTCAAACAGTTGAAGGTGTAGCCTTAGGAAAAAAATTGTTTTTCGATACTTTACTCTCTGGAGATAATACAATTTCATGTGCTTCTTGCCATTCGCCTCAAAATGCATTTACAGACCATTCGCAATTTAGTGTTGGTATAGATGGAATTGCAGGCACAAGAAATTCAATGCCTTTATTTAATTTAGCTTGGAATTATAACGATCGTTTTACTTGGGATGGAAAAGAATTAGGATTAGAAAAACAAGCATTAGAGCCTGTAGCAAATCCAATAGAAATGCATAGTGATTGGGACAATGTTGTAAACGATCTTACCAACCATTCTGAGTATCCTATTTTATTTGACCAAGCCTTTGGTAGCACTACAATTACTAAAGAATTGGTAGCAAAAGCACTAGCGCAATTTCAAAGAACACTAATTTCCAGTAATTCTAAATTCGATAGATACCTACTTGGCGAAGCGCAACTCACACCTCAAGAATTAAATGGGTTAGATGTATTTATGGACGAGTCCAGAGGCGATTGCTTTCACTGTCATGGCAATCCTAACAATCCATTATGGACAGACAATAGTTTTCATAATAATGGATTAGACAGTTCTTTTTCCGATTTAGGTTTAGGAGCAGTAACAGGAGACCCAAACGATAATGGGAAATTTAGATCTCCTTCTTTAAGAAACCTTGCTTACACAGCACCTTATATGCACGATGGTAGATTTAGTACTTTAGACCAAGTAATAAACCATTATAGCGAAGGTTTACAAAACTCGCCAACCATAGATCCATTAATGAAAAAAATAGACGAAGGTGGCGTACAACTTACAAACCAAGATAAAGCAGACTTAAAAGCCTTTTTATTGTCACTATCAGACCCTTCCTTTCTTAACAATCCAAATTTTATAAATTAATAGCTTTTTACTATTATAGTATATGCTAATATAATGTTAGGTTATATGGAAATCCATGACTTATATCGTATATTTGCACTCTATTTAGAAGCGCTCTTAATAAAATTCGAAAAGCTTTTAAATAATTAAATTAATAAAACACTCTAAATTAACCAGTTTTGAGTGCCTTTCTCACAGAAAGGTTAGGATGGAAAAGACTATGATAAAAGTATCTGAAACAGCTAAAAAAAAGGTTATTGAATTAATGACCGAAGATGGCTATAATGCAGCAACAGACTATGTACGTGTTGGTGTAAAAAGTGGTGGTTGTTCTGGTTTATCTTACGATTTAAAGTTTGATAAAGAAATACAAGAAGAAGACAAGGTGTTTGAAGACAATGCTATCAAAATTATTGTCGACAAAAAAAGCTTTTTATATCTTATTGGAACAACACTAGAATATTCTGGAGGATTAAACGGAACAGGTTTCGTGTTTAACAATCCAAATGCCAATAGAACTTGTGGTTGTGGCGAATCATTTAGTTTGTAAAATTGAAACATCTCTTCTTTTAAAAAATTATAGAGTAGAGAAATTAAATGAAGCATTCTAAATAAAATAAATTTTAAAGTAAATGATATATCAAAAAGAATAAGTGAATTATAAAGTTTCGCAATCTAACTTTTTAAACATTTAACTTTTTAACATAATAACAATTTTATGTCAAAATATACAGAAGATGACCTTAGGGAAGAATTAAAAACCAAAGAATATGAGTATGGTTTTTTTACAGATATAGAATCTGAAACGTTTCCTATTGGTTTAAATGAAGATATCGTTCGTGCTATTTCTAAGAAAAAAGAAGAGCCAGAGTGGATGACAGAATGGAGATTAGAAGCTTTTAAGGTTTGGAAAGCAATGGAAGAACCAGATTGGGCAAATGTAAATTATACAAAGCCAGATTTTCAAGCAATCGCCTACTATTCTGCACCAAAAGCAATTGATCCTAATAAAACATTAGACGATGTAGATCCAGATCTATTAGCAATGTATAAAAAATTAGGCATTTCTTTAGACGAGCAAAAAAAGATGAACAATGTCGCAATGGATGTTGTTGTAGATTCTGTGTCTGTAGCTACAACCTTTAAAAAAACATTAGCAGAAAAAGGGATTATTTTTATGCCAATTTCTGAAGCAATACAAGAGCATCCAGAATTAGTTAAAAAGTACATTGGTACAATTGTGCCAACAACAGATAATTTTTATGCAGCATTAAACTCTGCTGTATTTAGTGATGGCTCGTTTTGTTACATTCCAAAAGGAGTAAAATGCCCAATGGAACTCTCTACTTATTTTAGAATTAACCAAGGAGGAACAGGACAATTTGAACGTACATTACTAGTCGCAGACGAAGGCAGTTATGTATCATACCTAGAAGGCTGTACAGCACCAAGCAGAGACGAAAATCAATTACACGCAGCAGTTGTAGAACTTATTGCTTTAGAAGATGCAGAAATAAAATACTCTACAGTACAAAATTGGTATCCTGGTAATGCCGAAGGAAAAGGTGGAGTTTACAACTTTGTAACAAAACGTGGTTTATGCGAAAAAAACGCAAAAATCTCTTGGACACAAGTAGAAACAGGTAGTGCAGTCACTTGGAAATACCCAAGCTGTATTTTAAAAGGCGATAATTCTGTGGGCGAATTTTACTCCATTGCAGTCACTAACAACCACCAACAAGCAGATACTGGAACAAAAATGATTCATTTGGGAAAAAACACCAAATCAACCATTATTTCTAAAGGAATTTCCGCAGGAAAATCTCAAAACTCATACAGAGGTTTAGTGCAAATAAACGCACGAGCAGAAAACGCACGTAATTTTAGCCAATGTGATAGTTTACTTATGGGAAATGAATGTGGAGCACACACTTTTCCTTATATAGAAGCAAAAAACAAAACAGCACAAATAGAGCACGAAGCAACAACTAGTAAAATTGGAGAAGACCAAATTTTTTACTGTAACCAACGTGGTATCGATACCGAAAAAGCCATTGCATTAATCGTTAATGGGTTTAGTAAAGAGGTCTTAAATAAATTACCAATGGAGTTTGCTGTAGAAGCTCAAAAATTATTAGAAATCTCTTTAGAAGGAAGTGTAGGATAATTATTATTCTTGCCTTTGCAGGAATCTTATAAATTGAATTCAAATTAATAACAAAATGAAAAAAGTATTAATTCTACTTGTTACAATTGTAGCGTTTATAAGTTGTAAAAACGACGCTAAAACAGACAGTCCAGAAAACATTAAAAATATAGATGGCCCAGAAAAAACCAGCAAGCAAAACGATGGTTTAACATTGTTAGTTGGTGACTTTGTGTATTATGCAGATGCTGCAGTTTTACAAACTCACAAAGAAGTTTATGGTGTAGTTTTAGACGAGAAAATGCAAACCCTTAGTACTATGGCTAAAGAGTTTAAAAAAGAACCAACAGATATGGTTAAGGTCCAAGTGAGAGGTAAAATTATACCTAAAGACTCGCTAGAGGAAGGTTGGCCATATAAAGTAGAAATAAAAGAAATTATGAGCGTTAAACCTATTGACGCCAAAAAGAACGAAGTGATTAAAATCGGAAATTAAAGCGCATGTTAAAAATAAATAATTTACACGCAAGTGTTGAAGGCAAAGCCATTTTAAATGGAGTTAATCTTGAAGTAAAAGCAGGAGAAGTTCATGCTATAATGGGACCAAATGGTTCTGGAAAAAGTACATTAGCTTCAGTCGTAGCTGGAAAAGAAGAATACGAAGTAGATAAAGGAGAAATCTTACTAGATGGAGAAGATATTGAAGACCTAGCTGCCGAAGAGCGTGCACACAAAGGCATCTTCCTTTCGTTTCAATATCCTGTAGAAATTCCTGGAGTTTCTGTAACCAACTTCATGAAAACAGCAATAAACGAAACTCGTAAAGCAAAAGGCTTAGCAGATATGCCTGCAAAGGACATGCTTAAAATGATTAGAGAGAAGTCTGAAATGCTAGAAATAGATAGAAAATTTTTGTCTCGATCTTTAAACGAAGGCTTTTCGGGAGGAGAAAAAAAACGTAACGAGATTTTTCAAATGGCAATGCTAGAGCCTAAACTCGCTATTTTGGACGAAACAGATTCTGGTTTAGATATCGATGCCTTACGTATTGTTGCCAATGGTGTAAACAAACTAAAAAGCAAAGACAATGCTGTAATAGTAATTACACATTACCAACGTTTGTTAGACTACATCGTTCCTGATTTTGTACACGTTTTATACAATGGTCGTATTGTGAAATCTGGCGGAAAAGAATTAGCACACCAGCTAGAAGAAAAAGGATACGATTGGATTAAAGAAGAAGTGAACGCTTAGCACTAGCTTGCAGTATTCAGTCACAGTTAACAGTAGCTAACTCAAAACTGAAAATGCAAAAATTGAAACATAGTATAACAGTCTATTTCTTCTATTTCATCTTCTGAAAACTGAGACTGCGACTGAAAACTTAACACAATGGATTTAAAAGAAAAATTAATATCATCATTTTTAGCATTTGAAAATCAAGTCGATATAGACTCGCCTATACACGATATTAGAAGCGAAGCTATAGATACTTTCGAGAAAAAAGGGTTTCCGTCTAAAAAAGAAGAAGCTTGGAAATATACCTCACTAAAAAGTGTTTTAAAAGAAGATTATAGCGTATTCCCTAAAAAGGATAATGCAATAGAGTTTAATGATGTAAAAAAATATTTCATCCACGATATCGATTCTTATAAAATCGTATTTATAGATGGAAAATATTCTTCGCATTTATCGCAAACTACACACGATGGGATAGATGTGTGCTTAATGTCTTCTGCTTTAACAAAGCCTAAATACAAGTTATTTATAGAAAATTATTTTAATAAAATTGCTGCTAAAGACAGCTTAACCTCTTTAAACACAGCATTTTCTAACGAAGGTGCTTATATACACATCCCAAAAAATAAATTGGTAGAAAAACCAATTCAAATTTTACATTTTTCTACAGGAAACGAGGCTGCCTTAATGTTACAACCACGTAATTTAATTATTGTAGATGAGAATTCACATGTTCAAATTATTGAGCGTCACCAGAGTTTAACAGACAATCCTGTTTTAACTAATTGCGTTACCGAAATTTTTGCTAATAAACGCGCAATTGTTGATTGCTATAAACTGCAAAATGATAATAAGAATGCATCTTTAATAGACAATACCTTCATTAATCAAAAAGACCAAAGTCATGCCTTAGTACATACATTTTCTTTTGGAGGAAAATTAACTCGAAACAATCTTAACTTTTATCAAAATGGAGAAGGTATAGATTCTACTTTAAATGGCGTAACCATTATTGGAGACAAACAACATGTAGATCATAACACTTTAGTGCATCATATAGAGCCTAATTGTGAGAGTCACCAAGACTACAAAGGCATTTTTAACGATAGTGCTACAGGTGTTTTTAATGGTAAGGTAATTGTTAACAAAGAAGCTCAAAAAACAAATGCTTTCCAATCTAATAACAATATTTTATTAAGTGACAAAGCAACCATAAACTCTAAGCCACAATTAGAAATTTTTGCAGACGATGTAAAATGTTCTCATGGCTGTACTATTGGACAATTAGACGAGAGTGCAATGTTTTATATGCGTTCTCGAGGTATTCCTGAAAAAGAAGCTAAAGGATTATTAATGTACGCGTTTAGTAATAACGTACTAAGTTCTGTAAAAATCCCAGAAGTAAAACAACGTATTACCAAACTTATTGCTAATAAATTAGGCGTTAATATTGGCTTTGATCTTTAATTCCTTTATTCCTGCGAAGGCAGCAATCTCATAATGTTATTAGGAATCTAAATTTTATTAGCTATACTTTCTACTAATGCTCAAGAAAATTTTTCTTATGGAGTGACTTTTGGTGGATTTTATCACGACTATCAAAGTGTTGGATCTGTAGATATTAGACATTCCGATTTTTATAATCTATTAGACTTAGGTGTTTTCGGTGAATTTGAAATTAATGAATTTTCAGGTGTACAAGCTGCCATTAATTATAGTGTTTTAGGTGTAGATAGAGGATTCATTTTTAGAACACCTGGTGGACCTGTAAGAGAAGACTCTAAAATTTCTGCAATAAATTTTTCTACACATTATAAATTCGATGTTAATAAAGATATTGGTAAAGGTTTTTATTTATTAGCAGGACCAAGAATTTCGTTTCTTTTAAATGCTGAAACAGATTCAGGCCAAGATACAATTGAGCTTTATAACACTACTAGGTTTGCTGGTCAGCTAGGTTTTGGAGTTGATTTTTTAAAGCATTATTCATTTGAATTTATTGGTGACTATGGTTTTAATACTCCTTTTGATTCTGATGTTATTGAAATTCAATCCTATGGTATTCATTTTAATTTTAAGGTTAATTTAGAATCTCTTATAAGCAATTAATACTGGGTATTATTAAATTACGCAAAGACTTCCTTTCCAATTCTGATCTCTAAATTTAATGGCAATCCTTTGGTGTGTTTTATAATAAATTAAATAACGAAAACATTAATAGAGTTGTATATCCCTTAAACCAAGAAATTTCAATTTTGACAATATTTATGCCTTTTATAAATATTAAATCTAAGCACTAACTTTTCACTTCCTGATATTTCTGATAAAAATACATTGGTATAAAACCAAAGTTTAAAAATACAAAGCCAATAAAAACTATAACTCCTCTATAAGGCCATGTTAAAAATTCAAACATAGCTCCAATACCCAATATAAAAAAGGTTAAAAAGCCAACAACGTAAAATGATTTTTTCATAATATATGATTTAAGAAAATTTATATATAGATTGTTTGTAGTTAGCATAAAAAAGCAACGGAAGTATTCCTAAAGCAAAAACAACTATTGCTCCTACTAACATAGAACTAGCATAAGGCCAATGCATAATTTTAAATAATAAACCAAAAACCAATAGTAAAACCATTGTACCTCCTAGAGTGACTTTTAGTTTATTAAGCACTTGCCTTTCTTTTGCAAACTTTTGCAGGTTAGTTTCCAATTGTAAGTTCTGAAAACTCGCATAGCCTCCAAATTTCTGTAAAGCGTCTTGGTATAAAGTATTAAAATCATTAGAGTCTTGATTCTCCATATAAGTGCAAATATGGTCCAGCAAGTCTTCGCGTAAGCCTTTAGATTTTACACCATAAAGTTTTAAACTGTTTTCTATAAAATCTATATGTTGTTCTGTTAGTATCATTATACAGCTGGTTTAGGATTAAAAATTAAATGTAATGTTTCAATAAAATTATTGATTTCTTTTGTTACTTCTTCTGCAACTTTCTCACCTTCCGTTGTGACTTTATAATATTTTCTTACACGTTTTCCTATATACACCTTTTCGGTTTCCAGAATTCCTTTTGCTTCTAACTTGTGTAAAATAGGATATAATGCACCTTCCGAGATATCAATTTTTCCTAAAGTAAGTTTCCTAACCTCTTGTGTTATCTCGTAACCATACATTTTATCGCTTTCACTAATCAACTTTAAAATAATAGGTTGCAGTGTTCCTTTTGTTAATTGTTTGTCATACATAGAACAAATATACATTTTATATAAATGCATCCAAATTATATGCTAATTATTTTTATCTTTTATCTTTTTCTTTACACTTCATTTATCAAACAAAGCGTAAATTTGTAGTATGTTAGATTTGAATAAAATAAGAGCAGACTTCCCAATACTCCAACGTAAAGTAAATGGTAAACCGTTGGTGTATTTTGATAATGCTGCAACGTCGCAAACACCACAACACGTTATAGATGTTATTGTAGATTATTATTCTAATTACAATGCAAACATTCATCGTGGTGTACATACCTTAAGCCAAGAAGCAACAGATAAATATGAGGCTGCACGACATACCATCCAAAGGCATTTTAATGCTAAACATGCCTACGAGATTATTTTAACTGCTGGTACTACCGAAAGTATAAATTTAGTGGCTAGCGGATTTGCTTCAGTTTTACAAAAAGATGATGAAATTTTAGTTTCAGCTTTAGAACACCACAGTAATATTGTGCCTTGGCAAATGCTATGCGAAAAAACAGGAACAACTTTAAAAGTAATTCCAATGAACCAAGAAGGAGAATTGGAAATGGATAGGTACTTAGAACTACTTTCAGATAAAACAAAACTAGTATTTGTAAATCATATATCTAATGCGTTAGGCACCATAAATCCTATTAAAACAATAATAAAACAGGCACACAAAGTTGGTGCTGCTGTGTTGGTGGATGGTGCACAAGCTTGTCCGCATTTAAAAGTAGATGTCCAGGCATTAGATGTAGATTTTTACGTGGCATCTGCTCATAAAATTTGTGGACCAACAGGAGTAGGCTTATTATATGGTAAAGAAGAGTGGCTCACAAAATTACCACCTTACCAAGGAGGTGGCGAAATGATAGATCAAGTCTCTTTTGAGAAAACAACCTATGCTGGTTTGCCTCATAAATTTGAAGCTGGTACTCCAAATATTTGTGGTGGTATTGCTTTTGGCGCTGCTTTAGATTATATGAATGCTATTGGTTTTGATGCTATTGCAGACTATGAGCACGAACTTTTAGAATATGGCACACAACAATTATTAGAAATTGAAGGCTTAAAAATTTACGGTACATCTAAACAAAAAACCTCTGTCATTTCTTTTAATTTAGAAGGGATTCACCCTTACGACATTGGCACTTTATTAGATAAAATGGGAATAGCTGTACGAACAGGACACCATTGTGCACAACCTATAATGGATTATTTTAAAATTCCAGGTACTGTTAGAGCTTCTTTTGCTTTTTATAATACAAAGGAAGAAATCGATGCTTTAGTCGCTGGTGTTAAAAAAGCAAAAATGATGTTATCTTAAATTTTGGCTTCTTTTTTGTATATTCATTTTAAAACACATGTATTATGAAATTTATATTAGTTATTTTAAGTGTACTACTTGTAGAATCTTGTGGTACTTCAAAACAAAATGCATCTAATGCTATGAGTGAAAATGACACTAAAACCGAAGCATTAAAACGTATTACAGACTTTAAAAGTATAGAATACTCTGCTTTGGCAAGAGGCTCCTTTACTAAAATAACAATTAAAGATAATACGCTAAGTACACAATTAGCACATAACGAAAAACCAGAAACCAGACCACTTACTAATTCTGAAATTGAAGAATTAGCAACACTACTTTCTGAGATAGATTTAAAATCCCTTTCTGATTTAAAACCACCAAGTAAAGCACACCAATACGATGGAGCTGCAGGAGCAACATTAATTGTTGAAACCAATTCTGAAAGCTACACCACACCAACTTTTGATCATGGAAAACCACATACTGTAATTTCGCCTTTAGTGAGTAAACTACTTTCAATGATTGAAAAACGGTAAATAATTGAACAAACCCTTTAGTTATTGTATTTTTGTAAAAAAATAATATGCCAAGTATAGAAGACATACAAAACGACATTATTGAAGAATTTTCGATGTTTGAGGATTGGGAAGAGCGCTATCAATATATGATAGATTTAGGTAAGGATTTGCCTATAATTGACGACCAATTTAAAACAGAAGACAATATAATTAAAGGTTGTCAAAGCAAGGTTTGGGTTCATGCAGAATTAGAAGACTCTAAAATTGCGTTCACTGCAGATAGTGATGCTATAATTACTAAAGGTATTATTGCCATTTTAATTAGAGTATTTTCTAACCAACATCCAAAAGATATAATTGAAGCGAACACTAATTTTATAGACGAAATTGGATTAAAAGAACATTTATCTCCAACACGAGCAAATGGCTTAGTAAGCATGATAAAACAGCTAAAAATGTATGCCATAGCATACCAAACTCAATTAAATTAATATAAAATATTGAAAAGGAAGCCATCTATTTTATTAATAAAATAACCAGCTTTAGCAGAAATAAACACAAAGATTCTCATGTTATGAGAATTTAAAATACATTTTATAATGAGCGACACAACAATAGATACAACAGAATTAGGCGAAAAAATAGTTCGCGTATTAAAAACAATATACGATCCAGAAATCCCTGTTGACATTTACGAACTAGGATTAATCTACGATGTATTTGTTAACGAAGATTACGACGTTAAAATTTTAATGACCTTAACGACACCTAATTGTCCTGTTGCCGAAACGCTTCCTCTGGAAGTTGAAGAAAAAGTAAAATCGTTAAACGAAGTAAAAGATGCTGAAGTAGAAATTACTTTCGATCCTCCTTGGACACAAGAGTTAATGAGTGAAGAAGCAAAATTAGAATTAGGAATGCTTTAATTTTAGTTAGCAGTGTTAAGTCACAGTATTTAGTAACTACTCGACTACAACTACTCGAACTCTTTAGTACTAATATTTTATCTAATGTCATTCTGAGCGCAGTCGAAGAATCTTGCACTATAAAATTTAATAAATTATTACACATAAATTTTGAAAGACGAAATTATAAATCGCGTAGCAAATAGCAAACTAGTTACTTTTGATCTTGAAGAGCATTACCCAAAAGGCGAACGCTACTTGTTTGATATAAAAAATTGGTTATATGAAGGTTTTGTGCTGCGCGAAAAAGAATTTCGTGAGCAGATAAAAAACTACGATTGGTCGCAACATAATGAGCAATATGTTGCAATTACTTGCTCTACAGATGCTATTGTACCTGCTTGGGCATTTATGCTAGTAAGTATGCATTTACAACCTTACGCAAAACACACTGTTTTAGGAACATTAGAAGAATTAGAAACTGCGCTCTACCAAGATATTATTAACAACTTGGACGTTTCAGAATTTAAAGATAAGCCTGTAATTATTAAGGGATGCTCTAAAAAACCAGTTCCAAGAAGTGCCTATTTAATGATCGCCAATAAAATTAAACCTATCGCAAAATCCATAATGTTTGGCGAAGCATGCTCGTCTGTACCATTATATAAGCGTTAATTGTCGATAAAAACACGCGTTTAATCGTATATTTTCTCAAAATATCTTATTCTGTTCAATTAGTTATATCTATTTACTATACTTTTGCAATTCAAAAATTTAAAACAATGAAAAAACTATTATTTTTATTAGCTTTTAGTGTTGGAATAGTTTCAATACAAGCACAAACAAAAGAAGAATTAGTAGCACAAAAAAACGAAAAACAAGCTGCTGCAGATGCTGCACAAGCAGAGGCTAATGCTCTACAAGCTCAAATAGATGCATTACCAGGTTGGAGAGTAGGTGCTTTTGGTACTATTGGTGGAAGCATTTCTAACTTTAGTAACTGGTACGCACAAGGTGCTCCAAACAATTCGTCAGGAAACATTGGTATTTCTGTAAATGGTTATGCTAATTTAATCGAAGATAAATTTTTCTGGAGAAACGCATTAACTTCAAACTTAAACTGGGTAAAATTAGACAATAAAGATACTAATTTAGATAGTGAGAAATTTAACCCAACAACAGATGTATTTAATTTGTCGTCTTTATACGGAAGAAAATTAAGCGAAAAATTTGCTGTGTCTGGTTTAATGGAATACAGAACTACTTTATTAGATAACTTTAACGATCCTGGTTATTTGGATGTTGGTGTTGGTGGAACTTGGACTCCTATTGATAATTTAATAGTAGTAATTCACCCATTAAACTACAACTTTGTTTTTGCTGATAATGATTCTGTTTTCGAATCGTCTTTAGGTGCAAAAATTGTTGCAGATTACACACGCCAAATTGGTAAAGTAAGCTTTAAGTCTAACCTATCTATGTTTCAAAGTTATAAGAGTGGAGATTACTCTAACGTAACTTGGACTAACTCATTTAGCTATACATTATGGAAAATGATTGGTGTAGGATTTGATTTTGGTTTAAGAAGCAACAAACAAGAAGCGCTTAACTACGCTTTGGGACAGTTTGATCCAATGTCAACTGCTGCAACGCCAAGCTTTGATAATGTAGATAATAAATTACAGTCTTATTGGTTATTAGGATTAAGTTACAACTTCTAATCCCAATTTATTATAAACTAAAAAAGGCATTTTCATATTTTGAAAATGCCTTTTTTTATGCTCAATAGTTTCTTATTATTCCTCTTCGCTGTAATCAGGATATAAAAAATGATTGTAAGGAAAACGAGTAACGTGTATTTCTCTAACTTCATCGTAAACGCGTTTTTTAAATTCGTCTAAATTCTTTTTATTTAAAGCCGAAATAAAGAGCGCATTATCTTTTCCTACTTTATTCATCCATGTTTTTTTCCATTCTTGCAAGGTGTAATGTTCCTTGGTTCGTTCTGCAATTAAATCTGTATGGTCAAAAGGTTCTGCTTTATAAGCATCTATTTTATTAAACACCATAATCGTTGGCTTATCAGAGCTATCTATTTCGCCTAAAATTTTATTTACAGACTCAATATGCTCCTCATAATTTGGATGCGAAATATCTACAACATGTAATAACAAATCTGCTTCCCTAACCTCATCTAATGTGCTTTTAAAACTTTCGACTAATTGTGTAGGTAGTTTGCGAATAAACCCAACAGTATCGCTTAATAAAAAAGGTAAATTTTGTATTACAACTTTACGAACTGTGGTGTCTAAAGTTGCAAACAACTTGTTTTCGGCAAAGACTTTACTTTTACTCACTACATTCATTAACGTGGATTTTCCAACGTTGGTATAGCCAACAAGCGCAACTCTAACCATTTGTCCACGATTACCTCGTTGTACAGACATTTGTTTGTCTATAGTTTTAATTTTAGCTTTTAATAAAGAAATTCGGTCTCTTACAATACGTCTATCGGTTTCAATTTCTGTTTCACCAGGTCCACGCATTCCAATACCACCTTTTTGACGCTCCAGGTGAGTCCACATTCCTTTTAAACGTGGTAATAAATATTCGCATTGCGCTAACTCTACCTGTGTACGTGCGTAACTTGTTTGTGCACGTTGCGCAAATATGTCTAAAATGAGGTTGGTTCTGTCTAATACTTTACAATTAAGTATTTTACTTATGTTGCGTTCTTGTGCTGCAGAAAGCTCATCGTCAAAAATGGCAGTTCCCACATCATTATCTGCAATAAATTGCCTTACATCCTCCATTTTACCTGTTCCTATAAAGGTTTTAGGGTTGGGCATGTCCATTTTTTGAGTAAATCGTTTTAAGACTTCTCCTCCAGCTGTGTAAGTCAAAAACTCCAACTCATCTAAATATTCTTTAGACTTTTCTTCGTTTTGTTCTTTGGTTATTACACCTATTAGTACTGCTTTTTCAAGCTCTATATCTTTTTTTTCTAGCATATATAAATTTAAAGTACAAAGTTAACACTTAAATTTTCATATTTTTAACGCAATAACTATTCATTTTAAATCATTTGGAAGAAAAACATTCACTATATGAGTTGCTAACTGTGGCCTTTTATAATATAGAAAATCTATTTGATATTTATAATGAGGTTGGTAAAAACGATACAGATTTTTTACCAGCTTCTAACAAACGATGGACTTTAAAACGCTATAAAAATAAACTTAGAAAATTGGGATATGCTATTTCTAATATTGGCGTAAAACAAACAAATTTACACCCTATTTTAGTTGGTTTGGCAGAAGTTGAGAATGCAAAAGTACTAAAGGATTTAATACAATCGAAGCATTTAGAAGCGCTACCTTATGATTTTGTGCACTACGACTCTCCAGACGAACGTGGTATTGATACTGCTTTACTCTATGATAAAAACAGATTTAAAGTTATAGAATCTAGCATTTATGCTATTGAATTAGTTGATGACTTAGGAGCTATAGATTACACCAGAGATATATTATTAGTTACTGGTTTTTTAGATGGTTATAAAGTGCATATTATTATAAACCATTGGCCTTCGCGACGACAAGGAAATGTGGAAACAGAGAAGAAACGTATAACTGCTGCCAATAAAGTTATTGAGATTATAACTAATTTAAGAGCTAAAAATGAAGATGCTAAAATTATTGTAATGGGAGATTTTAATGATGATCCTGCTAGTAAAAGCATTAAACATTTGGTAAAAACACATGGGCTTTATAATCCTATGGATACCTTATTGTCTTATACTAGAGGTACAACTGTCCATCGCAGAAAATGGAATTTATTCGATCAAATAATAATTACAACAAATTTCTTTGAGCGTAAGCCAGAAGTATTGCGTTATTATGATGCCGATATTTTTGATGCCGATTTTTTAAAACAAAACGAAGGACGTTTTAAAGGTAGTCCTTACAGAACTTTTGTTGCTAATAAATACAAAGGTGGTTATAGCGATCATTTTCCTGTGCACATAACCCTTAAAAAGAATAAAGGGACTAAACCGCTTGAAGAATAATTATGGCTAATCCAATTAAAGCAAATGGTAATAACCACAGCATAGTTATAGGATAGTTTAACGTTTTTTTCTTGGAGAGTTTTGCGTTTAAAATCATTCGTTTTTTGCCATTATAGGTCATCCAGTTTTTAAAATAAATAAAACCAACAAGTATAACAAAAAGGCTCCATGCTTTTTTACTAGACATGGTATCTACATTCATTTGGTCTAAAAAACCAGCCAATAATACACCAAAAAGTAAAACTAAAGCAGATTGTAATAAAGTTAAATACACTAAAGCTATTGTATTTGCTCTTTTTGTATTAGAGCCTTTATAGTGTTTGAAAAATTTAACAAAAAAGGTATCGAAAGCAGACATAAAGTATTGGTATTAAAAAGAAAACCACATCGTTGAGATGTGGTTTTCTATATATAAATTTTAAGAATTAGTTACCTGTAACCTCAACGTTATCTACGTGATATCTTGTAGTTGCTCCAGGATCTGAACCTTCGTAAAAGAAAGCAAAGTGTACATCGCCATCTAAACAAGATACGTTTACTGGCCCTACAGTTTCAAAGTTTCCAAATGTTCCTCCTGGTCCTGTAGGAATAGAAGCATCTAAAATAGACCAAGTAGCCGTTGTTGGATCTCCTGTAAAGTCTGTAGAAACTAAAACAGATAAATTTGTTCCATTGTCAAAACTAGCCTGAACATCGAAGAATAATTCTTCTCCAGTAGTACCATCCATGTTAATAGCTGGAGTTACTAAATATACATCTGCTTCTGCATTACCAGAACTAAATGCAGAGATACGAGAGTAATTGTTTCCTCCAAATCCGCTAATAAACCAATCTGTATCAGTTCCGCTTACATTAGTGTTAGTCCAACCTTCTGCAGTGTAGGTTCCAAAACCTTCAAAATCCTCTGAGAAAAATGCTGCTCCTCCTCCAGATGCTTCATCGCACTCAAAGAAATCAGGATCACAACGTGTTCCATCATCAAAGTTAATATCTTCTGGTGAGTTTAAGTATATTGTATAAAAATCATCGAAGAAATCTCTTGTTAAAATTGCATCAATACTACCTTGTCCTGCAGGTAATAATAATGATTTAAAGTCAGAAAACGTACTTGTACTTAATATTACAGATCCACCTTCTACACAACTTTCTAAATTACGTTCACCATCAAACTGGTCGTCATCTTCACTTGCAAAAGTTTTAGGGTCTTCTCCTAAAACATCGTTACGATTAAATTGCATATTTGTTAATCTAATAAACTGACTTTCTAACTCGTCACTAAAGTCAGCTATTGTCACTTCTTTAGGAACAATAGTTGCAACCTCAGCACTCCTTAATACAACGTTGTTTACCATTGGCTCAGAAATACGCTCTAATTCGTTTCCTGCAGCACGACCAATTTGGATAACTCCATTATCTTCTGCTACAGATAAACCTTTAAGGTTAATGTAAACTTTGCGACCAAATTCATAGCGTGTAAACAATGGATTTACATCTAATTGTATAACAATACCAGCAGTTGGACTTTCAGGTTTATCTTGTAAAACTAATGATTTGAACCAGTTTCCTCCTTCATCACTAGAAATCACATAACCTTCCATATAAAGATTGTTTTCTCCATCGTAAGTTATTAATTCTCCTTCTTGGTTATAAGCTCCAAGTACAGCGTCGATATCTGTAATTGGCCCATCCAATGTTGGCTCAGTAACTGTTAAGTTTGGTGCGCTAAAGTCGTCGTCTTCAACACATGCTGTAAATATTACCATACTTAATAGTAATACTACTAGATTATTTATTTTTATTGCTTTTTTCATTTTATATAAATTTATTTTTTTAGTAAAGGTATTAAAATCTTACGTAAACGTTTAAGTAATAAGTGGTTCCATAACCAAAGAAGTAACGATTACCAAAAACAGGTCCGTTTTCGTTTGTTTGTTCTTGTAGTTGGTTTCTGTAATCTACTCTACGCGATTGTTCGAAACCTCCTGTTTTATATTCTTGATTAAAAACATTATTAATAGTTGCAAAGAAACCTACAAAGTAATCATCTACTTTCCAAGATTTTCCTCCAATTATGTTAACTAACATATAGTTATCAAATTGTTCTTGCTTTAATAATCTGTTTGCTACGTCTTCATTATAATCATTAATTGGTGTTCCTGTAATGTTTCCTCCTTGTTGGAATACTTCATCAGAAATAATATCCTGATCTAAAGCAAAAGCGTCTGAACGTTTTAACGCACTAGCATCTACATAAGCATTTGAAAAAAAGTTAGAGGTAATACCAATATTCCAATATTCTGGGTCACGATATTCGAAACCTAATTGGTAAGCACGTTCTGGGCCACCAGCAACGTGAAGATCTTCTAAATACGCTTTACCACTTCCAAAAGTTAATGGGTTTTGAAAATCATCACTTGTGTAATATAAGTTAGGATTATTGCTATACGTATATTGTCCAAAAGAAGCTGCACCTTTTAATTTAATAGTAGGTGTTACTTGTGCTTCGATACCAAACTCTGCTCCTATGTGACGCTTATCGATACCTGTTTGAATTTCTTGTACAAATGCATTTCCTGCAGCTTCAGTAAAAAAGAAACCAATATCAGTTCCATCTTCAAAAGTGGAATAAAACCCTGTTAATCTCGCTTTAACTATTGGAGATCTAAAAATATAACTTGCATCTACAGATTTTATTTTTTCACTTGTAACTCCATTAATAGTATTATTATTTTGTCTGGCGTTTTCAAATGAATTTCTAATACTTGGCGCTTTTGTCATATATGCACCATTAAAATCCAATAAGTGACGCCCTGTAATTTTATAAGTTGCTCCTGCTTTAACTCCATAATTAGAAAAATCTAATTTTTCGCCTTCTCCAAAAGAGTTGTTTTCGAAATAACCATTTTGGTATAAACCATTTCTTTGGTAAGATGTTTGGCTTAAGTTAGCCGCTAAAAAGAAATCTACTTTATTGTATTTAAATTGTGCTTGAGCAAAACCGCTAACTACATTAGCATCTATTTCGTAGTTGTATTTATAACGCTCACCTTCTGTTACAATTCTATTAGGGTTTCTAACATCTGATTGTGCAAGATTGGTAAGGTTTTGCGTAGGATCTGTTTCTTCTGCAAAGAAATCTACATCTAAATATCCTGTTCCTCCTAAAAGGTCTTTAATTTCAGCAAAGTTTTCACTTTTAAGCTTTCTATAATTAACAGCTGCGTTTAAACGTATATTATCATTTATTTCTGTATCAAAAATAGTGTTAACAAATAATGTTTTGTCGTCTACTCTATCTTCTTGTACTGCAAATACAGAATTGTGTCCTTGGTTTCTTAATATAGCGTTTGCTCTATATAATGAGTTCCAATCTAATTGTCCATCATTAACAAAATCTTGTTGCGCAATATAAGCTTGCTCGTAATCATTTGCAGTTGGCGTTCCATCTACATTTAAAATGTAGCTTGGCAAGTTTTGGTAATAAGATGGATCTGGATTACGTGCTCCTCCAATGTAAGCATCTTGTCCATCTAAATTTACTAAACGTGTTCCTCCATTATCTAATCGTGTATTTCCTATTTTACCAAATTGGTAAGCGACATTAGTATTTAAAGAGGTTTTGTCCGAAATTGTCCAGAAATGGTTTAACATTAAAATTGGTTCTTCAATACGACGCACTCGTGAGTTTCTTAACTCACCATCCAATTCTCCCCATAACGGATTGTATTGTCTTCCTTTTAACTCATTAATCTCATCTGTAAGTGCTGTAGTTTTTCCTCTACGATTTTGTGCGTATATAGATGTAAAGTTAATACTATGCTTATCGTTTATTTTCTTTTCTACAGAAGCAAAAAATGAATTGGCATCGTAAAGAGATCCCTCTACATAACCACCATCTCCATAACGTCTAGACGCTAAAATGGAATAAGACCATCCACCTTCTAACATTCCAGAGCTATAGCTTCCCATTATTCGCCCTTCGTAACTTCTGTTTGAAGAAGCGAAAGATATACGACCACCTTCTCTGTACTTAGAGGCACGCATTATAATATTATTAGTACCAGCTAAATCTCCAAAAGTATAATCGTTAGGAGATATTCCCATTGAAAATTCTTGGTTACGCTGTACATCGTTTAATCCGCCCCAATTTCCCCATTGTGGTCTTCCAGTATCTAATTTATTCATTTCGATACCATTGATTAAAACTTTACCGTTAGCATTGTCTAAACCTCTAGGCCTAAAAAATGTAGCACTAAAATCATACGCAGCAGCATTTAAAAATGCATCCCTAGAAGATTGTAGTAGCCCTGAAACGTTACTAGATAATCCATCATCATCACTGTTTAATTGGTCTTCAGAGATTGAAATAACATACTCGTCCTGATTGTTTATAACATATTCTAATGTCATATCAGTAATGTTAACTGTTTTGCCTTCGTTAACCACAATTGGGTATCGGTTAGGTTCAAAACCTTCTTTAGTTAATCTAAGCATTTGCTCTCCTAAAGGAATAATACCAGGAAACTGAAATTCTCCTAGCTCATTGGTTTGAGTAGATAGATCTGACTGTTCAATGGTAACAGTTACATCAGGAATAGGTTCGCCAGTAGAAGCGTTTTTAACACTTCCTTTTACAACTGTTTGCTGAGCATAGGCTGTAAAGGCTGAAAAAATCCCGAATAAAAAAATAAATAAACTTTTTTTCATACTTGAATTTATTGTTTAAAAAAATTGGTCTTACGTTAAATATTAATTATTTAAGGCGTGCAAATTTACATTATTTATAATAAATATCTACTTTTGGCAAGAGATTTGTATTAACATAACTATAACATAACACTCATATTAATGAAAAATTTAAAATTTTGGATATCCATATTGTGCTTAACAGCGTTTACGCTAACTAATGCTCAAGAAAAAAAGAAGTTTAAAATTCATACTGTAGCTTTTTACAATCTTGAAAATTTATTTGACACTATAAATGATCCTACAAAAAATGATGAGGCAAGTCCGATTATGGAAATGCGTGCAAATCAAGGAGAGATTTATAAAAAGAAAGTACACAATATGGCTAGAGTTATAGCAGATATTGGTAAAGATGTTACTGGCAACACTCCAGCAATAATTGGTGTTTGCGAAGTGGAAAATAGAGAGGTTTTAGAAGATGTGGTAAATGACCCTTTGCTTTTGGCTAAAGACTATGGCATTGCGCATTTTGAGTCTCCAGACAGAAGAGGAATTGATGTTGCATTACTATACCAGAAAAAATTATTTTCTCCAATAAATAAGAGTACACATACCTTAAAAATTTATGATGACGAAACAAGAGAGCGAATAGACACCAGAGATCAATTATTAGTTAGCGGAAAATTAGAAGGAGAAATGATACACCTAATTGTTAACCACTGGCCATCAAGACGTGGTGGAGAGGCAAGAAGTAGGCCAAAACGTGTAGCTGCAGCAAAATTGAATAAATACATCATGGATTCTATTCAGGTTATTGATCCTTACGCTAAAATTATTACAATGGGAGATTTAAACGATGATCCTACAAATGCTAGTGTTAAAGAGGTTTTAAAAGCACAAAGAAAAAAAAGTAAAGTAGGTTTTAAAGGCATTTATAATCCTTTTATAGATATGTACAAAAAAGGATTAGGCACAGGTGCATATAGAGATGCTTGGAGTTTATTTGATCAAATAATGGTAACTAAACCATTAATTGAAAAAGATTATTCAACATTTAGGTACTACAAAGCTGGCATATTTAATAAACAATACTTAACTAATAAAAAAGGACGTTGGGAAGGGTATCCTTTTCGTAGTTTCGCAGATGGAGGATATACTGGAGGATTTAGCGACCACTTTCCTGTGTATATTTATCTTATAAAAGAAGTTAAGTAATACGCTGTTTTTGAAACATGGTTAAAAATATATAATATTAATGGTGGCTAACACATCAGGAAATTTAACGTTTTTTACTCCAGAAATTGTAGAAGGTTCTGGAGCACATTTTTTTGATGCTGGTATTTCGGCAGGATTTCCTTCTCCAGCAGAAGATTTTCATGAAGAGCGATTATCGTTAGATAAAGAATTGGTTAAAAACAAAGAGGCCACTTTTTTTGCTAAAGTAAGTGGACAATCTATGATTGGAGCCGGTTTAGACGATAGTGATTTGCTAGTAATTGATAGAAGTTTAGAACCCGAAAACAATAAAATAGCAGTATGTTTCTTGGATGGTGAATTTACTGTTAAACGTTTAAGAGTAGATGAAGAAGGGATTTGGCTACAACCAGAAAATCCAAATTATCCCATTATAAAAATTACAGATACTAATGATTTTGTAATTTGGGGAATTGTTACCAATGTAATTAAAAAAGTTTAATTTGCTTAAAACTAACTAACCTTAATTTTTAACCAAAAACCAATGACAGAACAAAAAAACTATAAGCAAGCATTATCTACATTAGTAACAGTATTTTTCTTTTGGGGTTTTATTGCTGCTTCTAATGGTGTTTTCATCCCATTTTGCAAAACGTATTTTTCTATAGATCAATTTCAATCCCAATTAGTTGATTTTGCGTTCTATGGCGCATATTACTTTGGAGCATTAATTTTATTTGTGCTTTCCAATAGCTTAGGAAAGGACATAATGAATAAATGGGGTTACAAAAACGGAATAATTTATGGGTTAATTTTAAGTGCTATTGGAGCAGTAGTTATGTTTCCTGCAATAGAAGGTGCGCAGCCTGGAGATTCTAATGTGTTTTATTATGTTTTAGGTGCTTTGTTTATAGTTGGCTTAGGGTTTTCACTACAACAAACCGCAGCTAATCCTTTTACAATTGCCTTAGGCGCTCCAGAAAAAGGAGCACATAGATTAAACTTAGCAGGTGGAATAAACTCTTTTGGGACAACTATTGGACCAATAGTTATTGCATTAATTCTATTTGGATCTACTCCTAAATCAGGACCAGAGTTAGAAGCTATGATTGCTAATCAATCAATAACATTATCTACTATACAATATTTATATTTAGCAGTTGGTGCACTATTTTTATTAGCCGCTGCTTTATTTTATTTTTCTAAAAAATTACCACAAGGAAAAAACGATGCGACTATAATTAAAGCACCAAAAGCAGTTGTTGCTCTTACAGTAATGACTGTTTTATTAATACTTTGTTTTTATTTAACATTTGATCAATATAGAGGTACTCCAGATAATGATTTTATATTGAAACTTACTATTGCAAGTTTAGCTATAGTTGTTGGTGTATTGTTAATCTCTAATTTTTTAGCAAAGAAAAATAATGAAGGTTGGGGCGCAATGAAGTATCCTCAGTTGGTTTTAGGAATGTTAGCAATCTTTACTTACGTAGGTGTTGAGGTTACAATACAAAGTAATCTTGGCGAATTGTTGAAATTTGTAACTACTACTGTAGAAGGCATAGACTACAACGCTTTAGGAATGAAAGCAATGAGTGACAACGAAATCGCACCATTAATATCTATGTATTGGGGCGGATTAATGATTGGTCGTTGGGCAGGAGCTATTGCTGTTTTTAACCCTTCTAGTAAGGTTAAAACTTGGCTTTATATAATTGTACCATATATAGCTTTTGGTGTTGTATTACTTGTAAATTATATATCTGGTTTTAATGTAAATGCTTTGTTTTTGTTTGCTATTTGCATAGCTATTCAAATAGGTGGTTTTTTTGTTGGAAAAGAAAAACCAGCATTAACTTTAAAGATATTTGGTATGCTAGGTGTAATTGCAATATTAATAGGATTGTTTACTACTGGTAAAGTGGCATTATATGCTTTTTTAAGTGGAGGGTTATTTTGTTCTATTATGTGGCCTTGTATATTTGCTTTAAGCATAAAAGGCTTAGGAAAGTACACCTCTCAAGGTTCATCATTTTTAATAATGATGATTTTAGGAGGAGCAATTATTCCACCACTACAAGGTAAGTTAGCAGATGTAATAGGTATACATAGCTCTTACTGGATTGCTGCGGCTTGTTTTTTATACTTAGTGTTTTTTGCACAAAGCGCAGAGCGTATTGTAAAAAAATTATAACCTTATTTTGTAAAACTACTTTTATTTTAATTCCTGAGATACATTATTATTTACTGTTCGAAGTTGAAAGAATAAAAAAAATAAAGCCAAACATTAGTTTGGCTTTATTTTTTTTATTTGTCACGTCCTGAAATAAGTTGACACAAAATCGACTTATTATGAAAAACAAAGAAACCAAAAGAGTAAAACGTACCCAACGCGATTATAATTTAGGCTTTAAATTAGCCCTTGTATCAGAGGTGGAAAAAGGCAATTAC
>NZ_JBSHNP010000099.1:0-1500 GCF_053604675.1 Lacinutrix salivirga | reverse complement strand
AGTATGGCGATTATTACCATTCCTGCTGTTCCTCCTGTGGTAATAAGCTCTATTATAGACAGTGTTTTTTCTACTGGTTCGCCTTCTGTTAATTGTGCATCTGCATTTTGTGCAGTCTCTTGGATTAAGGTGTTTAACATAAACAATAGTTTTGACATAAGTATAATATTAAAGTATTTGGTGCTTTGTTTTGAAAACTATATTCTTAGTCTTTTAATTTAATTCTAACTGGTAGTCCATAAGACACCACAACAGGTTTTCCTTGTTGTATTCCAGGTTTCATTTTTGGTAATAATTTAATTACGCGTTTAGCTTCTTCTTCTAAAATAGGATCTACAGCTTTTGCATTAATACTAACTACATTGCCAGATGTATTAATTTTAAATGAAATATTAATTTTTTGAAGTCCTTTAATATCGTCTGCTAAGTCTGTATTGAAGTTTTTGCCAATGAACGCTTTTATTTTTTCGTTCATGCATTTTTTTCTTGCATTATTATCTCCTCCTTCGCAACCAGGATAAATAGGAACATTTTCGATAAGAGCAAATGAGGTTGCTCCTGCTCCACCTTGTTGCTTTGCTTTTGCTGCTTTAGCTGCAGCTGCCTTTTCTGCAGCTGCTTTTGCTTCACCTTCTGCTTTTTGCTTTGCTAAAGCTGCTGCTCTTGCTGCTGCTGCTTTGGCTTCTCCTTCTGCTTTAATTTTTGCTGCTCTATCTGCTTTTGCTTTAGCCTCCTTTGCTGCTTTTGCTTTAGCCTCTGCTTTAGCTTTAGCTTCTGCCTCTGCTTTTGCCTTTTCCTTAGCTTTTGCTTCTAATTCTGCTTTGGCTTTAGCTGCTTTTTCCGCTTTTTCTTTAGCTTCTTTTTCGGCTTTTTTTAATGCTTCAGCTTTTTCTTTAGCTTCTTTTTCGTTTTTAATTTTTAGCGCTTCTTCTTCTTGTTGAGCTAATAATTTTTCAGCTTCTAAAGCTGCTTCAGCTTCGGCTTTTTCTTGTTCTAGCCTTTCTTGTTCTGCTAATTCTTCTTTTGCTTCTTCTTCAGCAATTTCTTCTTCTGTCACTTCTTCTTCAACGACTTCTTCTTCAGTTACTTCTTCTTCAGTTACTTCTTCTTCTAAAACCTCTTCAACCTCCTCATCAATAGTCTCTTCAACCTGCTCTTGAGTGTCTATAGGTGTGTCTGGGTTAATAGTTCCGCCTCCTGCAGCAGAATCTCCGAAGTTAACTGCTACACCATATTCTTCTGGTAATACTTTATATTCTTGACCAACAACAAAGAGCAACAGCACTAAAATCAACATAATTAATGTTGTAATTTTTGCTGAATTTTTTTCGTGTTTGGTCTCTAAATACTTCATTTAAATATTTACTACTGCGATTTTACGGCTAAAGTAGATTTAATTTTATTTCTGTTTGCGATGTCCATGATGTAAACTACGTGTTTCATCTCCACATCTTGGTCTGAGCGTATGGTTATGGTTGGCGACTCTGTATTGCCTATTTT
>NZ_JBSHNP010000098.1:0-8347 GCF_053604675.1 Lacinutrix salivirga | reverse complement strand
AGTATGGCGATTATTACCATTCCTGCTGTTCCTCCTGTGGTAATAAGCTCTATTATAGACAGTGTTTTTTCTACTGGTTCGCCTTCTGTTAATTGTGCATCTGCATTTTGTGCAGTCTCTTGGATTAAGGTGTTTAACATATTTATTTTTTAATAGTGTTATAACGTATTTATATAGTTTTCCGTATATTATTTCTAATAAACTCTAAAATAGTGTTCTTGTCCAGAAGAATACTAAAGCTCCTGCTAAAAACCCAATGAGTGCTAACCAAGCAATTTTTTTGAAATACCAGAAAAAGTCAATTTTTTCCATTCCCATAGCAACAACTCCTGCTGCAGAACCTATAATTAACATACTTCCTCCTGTTCCAGCAGAATAAGCTATAAAGTGCCATAACTCATTGTCTATAGGCTCAGTAAACATTCCTAAACTTGCTGCTACTAAAGGGACATTATCTATAACTGCAGAACCAACACCAAGTAATAAAACTACTAAATCTGAAACTCCTGCATGGTGTAATTCTGTACCCAACATTGGTACATTATCTTGTAATGTTGTTGCAAAACCAAATAAAATCCCTAAAGATTCTAAAGCTGCAACAGCCATTAAAATGCCTAAGAAAAAGAGAATACTTGGCATTTCTATTTTTGATAGTGAATGATGAACAGGACTATGGTGAGCATGTGCATCACTTTCTTCTGCATCGAATTCGGTTAAACTAAATTTAGAATTACTATATAATTCTGCAAAAATAGCAACTATACCTAAGGCTAACATCATCCCAACATAAGGTGGTAAATGTGTAACAGTTTTAAAAATAGGGACAGATACTATGGCTGCTAAACCTAAATATAACATTGTAGAACTAAATCTGCTTTTAGGTTTTTCTGTTTCATTTTCATCACTATCTAAATTACCTTGAAAAGGTGGTAAAAATGAAGCAATTATAGTTGGTACAGCCATACATACAAAAGAAGGTAATAGTAAATAACCAACTAAATGTCCTGTGGTTACTTTTTTACCAATCCAAAGCATAGTTGTGGTTACATCACCAATTGGTGACCAAGCTCCTCCTGCATTTGCAGCAATTATAATTAAACCTGCATACCAAATTCTAACATTTCTATCTTTAATAATTTTTTGAAGTATAGAAATTAATACAATTGTAGCAGTTAAATTATCAATTATAGCTGAAAGAATAAAAGCTAGAATAGCGAAAATCCAAAGTATTTTTTTCTTCTTTTTAGTTTTAATAAAATCTTTAATTGTAGAAAATCCATCGAAGTAATCTATAATTTCTACAATAGTCATTGCTCCTAAAAGGAACACTAATATTTCGGCTGTTTTACCTAAATGATGCAATAATGTTTCTTCCATCATATGCATTTTTTCTTCATGACCAAGCATGCCAAAATTTTCCATTAAGCTGTGTTTTGCCGAGTCAAACCACTGCGGAAAACTATCTATACCTAAAGAAATTAAAGCCCAACTTACAGCCATCATTACTAAGGCTGGAATTAATTTATCTATTTTAAGATTGTGTTCTAAAGTAATTGCTAGATAACCAATTACAAATACTAATATTATTATTGTTTCCATAAAGTTTACGTTAAATTAGTTGAGTTAGTGCGATTTCAAAGGCTGTTTTACTAATCTCTGTTTTGCTAGGATTTTTATCGTAAACCTTTTGTATTGCTTTTTTTATTGTTTGAGAAGTATCGTTAAAAATAGCTTCGTCTGTCATTTGTACTTTGCGCTCCATAAAATAAGCGAACACTCTTGCCATGCCACAGTTTGATATAAAATCTGGTATAAGGCTAACTTTCTCGTCTGTATGCTCCATTATACTACCAAAAAAAATCTCTTTGTCTGCAAAAGGCACATTTGCTCCACAGGAGATAACTTCTAGTCCAGTAGTTATCATTTGGCTTATTTGGTCTTGAGTTATTAAACGAGAAGCAGCACAAGGTGCAAAAATCTCTGTTTGTAAGGACCAAATACGTTCGTTCATTTCTGCAAACGGAATCATATTTTCTGTAGCTAATGTGTTTCCGTTTTTAGTTAAAAAGAAGTTTGTTATTTCTTCAAACGAAAATCCTTCTTCTTTAATAACTCCTCCAGAAATATCTATAATACCAACAACTTTAGCTCCCATTTGTGCTAAATAGTATGCTGCTGCAGAGCCAACGTTTCCAAAACCTTGTACTACTGCACGTTTACCAACTACACTTCCGCCATAAATCTCGTAATAGTGCTTTACAGCTTCGGCAACGCCATAACCTGTAATCATGTCTGCAACGGTGTATTTACGAGCTACATCTGGAGAAAAACTAGGGTTTTCGATCACCTTAATTACGCCTTGGCGTAATTGACCAATTCTATTAATTTTATCGGCTTCGGTTGGCTTAAAGTGACCGTTAAATACACCTTCTTGAGGATGCCAAACACCAGACTCTTCTGTGATTGGGATTACTTCGTGAATTTCGTCTACATTTAAATCGCCACCTGTTCCATAATAACTTTTTAGTAAAGGAGATACGGCTTTATACCAACGCTCTAAAACGCCTTTTTTTCTTGGATCTTTTGGGTCAAAATTTATTCCTGATTTGGCGCCACCAATTGCCGGACCAGATACAGTAAATTTTACTTCCATTGTTTTTGCTAGAGACAACACCTCGTTCATATCCAGATCTTTACGCATTCTGGTGCCTCCTCCTGCTGCTCCACCTCTAAGTGAGTTTATAACAGTCCAACCTTCGGCTTCTGTCTCTGCATCCTTCCAGTTAAAGACAATTTCAGGTTCTTTATTCTCGTATTTCTTTAGTAATTCTTTCATGATTGGTTAGTTTGAGTCTTCTCTAGTAAAATTTAATTTTAAAAAAAGTATTGCTATTGCTAAAGACGAATCATTAGAAAGTTGTTAAATTAGTTCCACAAATATAAAAAACAAAAGATGCAACTTGTAAAATTTGTAATAATTTTAAACTGTAAAAATTTTTCCAGAGGAATGGTCCTTATTTGCTCCTGTTACACTACTTAAACAGTTGATTTCGTTTCTAAGTTTTAAAACACCCAAAAAACCGAATATTAATGCTTCTTTAAACTCCACAATAGTTTTTTTAGGTAGAGTTATTTGGTTTATAGTAAAGGCTTTAATTCTTGAAATTAAAAACAAATTATACACTCCTCCTCCTGTTATTAAAACTGAAGCGTTTTGTTTTTTATTGATTATTTCAGCAATTTGAATAGCAATATGCTCAATAAATGTTCTTAAAATATCTTCTGTTGAAAGTGAATAACTATCAATTATAGGAAACACTTCTTTTTTTACCCACTCTAAACCAAGCGATTTAGGATATTCTTTTTTATAAAACTGAAGCGCATTTAAATCGTTTAACAACTTAGCGTTACAACGTCCTTTTTTTGCTCGTTTCCCTTCATCATCATAAGAGATGCCTAAAACGGAAACATAATGATTTAGCACAATATTTACAGGACAAATATCGAATGCAATACGCCTGTTATTTACTTGAGTCGATATGTTTGCAAAACCACCCAAATTCACACAATAGTCATACTCCGAAAACAATAATTCATCTCCTATTGGCACTAATGGTGCACCTTGACCACCAAGAGCCACATCTTGAACTCTAAAATCGCAAACTACAGTTTGATGTAATAGTATTGCTAATTCTGGCAAATTACCTATTTGGTAGGTTAATCCTTTTTGAGGTTGATGTAGTGCTGTATGTCCATGAGAGCAAACAGCATCTATATTTTTTATGTTGTGTTTTGTGATAAATCGTTGAATAACTTCAGCTAAAAACGAAGTGTATTTAATATCTGTGCTTTCAAGTTCTTTTTTAGTATAATTAACTAAATCTTTCAGTGTAAGTTTCCATGCTTCAGAATATGAAATAGTTTCAGCTTTACTAATTTTAAACGTCCATTGATTATTAAAATTAAAGGTAACTAATGCCAAATCAATTCCATCTAAAGATGTTCCTGACATGACACCAATAATTTTATATTCATTTTTTATCATATTTAGTAAAAATAGCAATATCTATTGAAAAAAAGCTAACAAAAAACTATCTTTGCACAGTTATTTTATCAAATCACCAATTACATTTAAATTATGGATTTTAGCCTTACAGAAGAACATATAATGATACGCGATGCCGCTCGCGATTTTGCACAAACTGAATTATTGCCTGGAGTTATAGAACGTGATAATACACAAACGTTTCCTGATGAATTGGTTCGTAAAATGGGAGATTTAGGCTTTATGGGAATTATGGTAGATCCTAAATATGGAGGAAGTGGCATGGATGCAATTTCCTATGTTTTAATTATGGAAGAATTGTCTAAAATAGATGCTTCTGCCTCTGTAATGGTATCTGTAAATAACTCTTTAGTTTGTTATGGTATTGAAGCTTATGGTACAGAAGAACAAAAACAAAAATACTTAACAAAGCTGGCAACAGGTGAGCAAATTGGAGCTTTTTGTTTGAGTGAACCTGAAGCTGGAAGTGATGCCACTTCTCAAAAAACTACAGCTATAGATAAAGGCGACCATTACGTTATTAATGGTACAAAAAACTGGATTACAAATGGTGGACGTAGTGATGTTTATTTAGTTATTGCACAAACCGATAAAGATAAAGGCCATAAAGGCATTAATGCTTTTATAGTTGAAAAAGGAATGCCAGGATTTGACATTGGACCGAAAGAAGATAAGTTAGGAATTAGAGGTAGTGACACGCACACTCTACAATTTAACGATGTTAAAGTACCTAAAGAAAATAGAATTGGCGAAGATGGATTTGGTTTTAAATTCGCAATGAAAACATTATCTGGAGGACGTATTGGTATTGCAGCTCAAGCCTTAGGGATTGCTTCTGGTGCTTATGAGTTGGCTTTAAAATATTCTAAAGAGCGTAAAGCTTTTGGGACTGAAATTTGTAATCATCAAGCCATTGCTTTTAAGCTAGCAGATATGTACACGGAAATTGAAGCTGCGCGTATGCTCGTTATGAAATCTGCTTGGGACAAAGATCAAGGCAATAATTATGATATGTCTAGTGCTATGGCTAAATTATATGCTTCGCAAGTTGCAATGACACACACTGTAGAAGCTGTACAAATACATGGCGGAAATGGTTTTGTAAAAGAATACCATGTAGAACGTTTAATGCGGGATGCAAAAATTACTCAAATTTATGAAGGGACTTCTGAAATTCAAAAAATTGTAATTTCGAGAGGAGTTATTAAAGGGTAGTTTTTAAAGAAAAATAAAATGAAAAGCTTCAAAATTTAATTCTGAAGCTTTTTTTATTTTTTAGAAATATCATCTAATACTAAACGTAACTCTCCATAAGTGTATTTATCATCTATTTGATGTTTTAAATCTGAAAGGTTTTCAAACTTCTTTTTAGGAATTATAGCTTTTAATTCGTTGTAGTGTTTCTCGGAAATTAAATCTAAAATTTTCACTTCTCCTGAAGCAATAAAACTTGCTAAGTGTCCAGTAATAGTATTCATATTTAAATCACGTTCCATTGCAATTTGCTCAATAGATTTACCAGATTTAAATAGCTCTAGAGACGTTTTTTTAGTATCGCCTCTTTGGCGTTTTGGTTTTGGAGCTTCAAATATTTCAGTATCTTTTGAGGTTTCAATATTATTTTCCTCACAATAGTCTCTAATTACTTTCAGAATTTCGGTTCCATATTTCTCTACGCGTGTTTTACCAAAACCGTTAACTTTTAGTAATTCAGCTTTATTAGTTGGTAAGGTCTCGCACATTTCATATAGCGATTTTTGTGTAAAAATTTGAAAATGAACTAAACCTTTATCTTGTGCAATTGTATTTCTCAATTCACGAAGTAGTTCAAATAACTCGACATTAGTAGTGCCATCAATAATTGTTTTTCGTGGTTTCTTAGGAACTTCTTTAGCTAAGAAAACAGATTTTGCTCTTAATTCTAAAAACTGATTGACTTTAAAACCCTCAGACAAGTCTTTAAAATACAATTGTTTAGTTGCTAATAATTCTTCAAATAAATCTAAAGCTTTTGTTATTTCTTTTTCAATAGCTTTGTTGTCTGTACTAAAACTAAAAATCTTATAAGGCTCCATTATATTAGTCTCAACTTGTGCTTTGTAGTAGCTTATAGCTTTTATAAATCGAGATTGAATCTCAGTACTTGATTCAGGAGTTAGTGTGATTTCGGAAAGTTCATTTAATTGCGCTTTAAAGGCATTTGCTACTTTTAATAAATTTGTTACACAATCTTTTATTGTTAGTAATGGATTTTCCAAATTACCTTCTATACTAGCTCTATTTTTATAATAAACATCCAGCACTCTATTAACTGGATATAAAAACTTATAAAAATCAAAAACTTCAGAAATCAATTCTAACTGAAAGTTAGACATGGACTGTTTTAAAATAGTGTCGTTTGGTTGATTGTCTTCAGCGATTTTATTAAACGTAGTTACGTTTGCATCACTAATTATTTGGCTAGAATCAATTTTACTTTTCAACACTAAACCTTCTAAGCTTTTACAACGACTTAATGCTACATAAGTTTGTCCGTGCGCAAAAGCATCTTTGGCATCAATAATGGCTTTCTCAAAAGTTAACCCTTGGCTTTTATGTATTGTAATAGACCAAGCTAAACGCAATGGCATTTGAGTAAAAGAACCTATTTTATTCTCAGTTATAGCCTTTGTTACATTATCCACTGTATAATTAATATTTTCCCAAACTTCAGGAGTTGTAATAATATTAAAATCGTCATCTGGACATTTCACAACTACTTCATCCTTGTCTAATAAAATAACCTTCCCTATTTTACCATTAAAATAACGTTTTTCAACAGAGCTGTCATTTTTTATAAACATCACTTGAGCACCAACTTTTAAACTCAAAAGCTCATTAGTAGGGTAAGAAAACTCAGGAAATTTGCCTTCAACAATAGCTTTATAATTAGTAGTTTTTCCTGTTAATTTATTTAATTCATTCGTATTGGCTTGTTCTGCCTTAATATTATGCGTAGTTAGTGAAATATAACCATCATCTTCTTTTGGTTTAAAATTAGGATTAAACCTTTTGTTTAATTCTTTAGCAGAATCTATAGATAAAGTATTTGTACGAATTTCATTTAAAATATTAATAAATTTTGGATTATCTTGTCTGTAAATATGCTTTAATTCAATAGTAATAGCTTTACATTTTTTGTAGGCAATACTACTAAAAAAGAAAGCATTGTTATAAAACGGCTTTAATAATTGCCATTCACTTTCTTTTACTACTGGAGAAAGTTGTTGCAAATCACCAATCATTACTATTTGAACACCGCCAAAAACCTTTTTTTTATCTCTAAACCTTCTAAGAGTTTTATCAATCCCATCTAATAAATCTGCACGAACCATACTAATTTCATCAATTACTAATAAATCCATAGACTTAATGATATTGATTTTAGTTTTACCAAACTTTCTATTAAATCCAGAAGATTTATTAAACTCTTCATTAGGAAGAATAGGACCAAAAGGCAATTGAAAAAACGAATGTACTGTTACACCTTTTGCATTTATAGCAGCAACTCCAGTAGGAGCAACAATTACCATCCTCTTTAATGAAGACACCTTCAATTTATGGAGAAAAGTAGTTTTTCCTGTACCAGCTTTACCAGTCAAAAACACATTTCTATTGGTGTTATTAACAAAATTCCAAGCTATATCTAATTCCTTATTAGTGTGCATTACATATTATTATATAGAAATTGAAGATAATCAAAATGAAAATTATTTATGACGAGTTTTTAAGAAAAATAAAAAACGTGCTATTCTCTATATCTTTTTTTTGCATATGTGCAACAAAAAAAAGGATGCCGCTACTATCACTCTCGCTTACCACAATTTAATACAACACTAAATAGTAATACTTCTAGTTTACAAAATATTATAAAACAAAAAAAATCCTCAACAAATAACTGTTGAGGATTCTCTAAAAAAGGCGACGACCTACTCTCCCACGAATGTAGTACCATCGGCGCAAATGGGCTTAACTTCTCTGTTCGGAATGGTAAGAGGTGAGCCCCATCGCTGTAATCACCTTAAATCTTTCGGTGTATGTAGTTTTACCTACTTTACCGTATAATAACATATTGAAAAAATGATTCATGAAAATTTGTACTTAACTTTTAAAAAAACAGGCGTACAATAAGCCTATGGGTTATTAGTACTACTTGGCTATGACATTACTGCCTTTACACCTATAGCCTATCAACGTGGTAATCTCCCACGACCCTTTAAAGAAATCTCATCTTGTGGTGGG